>DAOVTU010000158.1 GCA_030632925.1 Candidatus Krumholzibacteriia bacterium
AGGTTTCGGGCCGGGTCAAAGAGCTGAAGGCCAAGGCCGATACCCTCGAAGCCGAGGTCAACGAACTGTACCTGCGGATTCCCAATATTCCTCACGAGTCGGCACCCGAAGGTGGCGAGGAAAACAATGAACTGATCCGCACCTGGGGTGAAGTGCCCGAGCCCGCCTTCGAAATGGTGCCCCACTGGGATCTGGGCGCTGAATTGGGCATCCTGCATCCGGAGCGCTCGGCCCGCATGTCCGGCAGCGGCTTTGCCCTCTTGTCGGGTGCTGGTGCACGCTTGGAACGGGCGCTGATCAACTGGTTCCTGGATGTGCACATGGAGCAGGGCTACACCGAATTTAACGTGCCCTTTTTGGTCAACCGCGCCGCCATGACCGGCACCGGCCAGCTGCCCAAGCTGGAAGACGACATGTACCACTGCCAGGTGGACGATCTGTTTCTGATTCCCACGGCTGAAGTTTCGGTGACCAACGTGCACATGAAAGAGACCATCGATGCGGCGGACCTGCCCTTGCAGTACTGCGCGTTGTCGGCCTGCTTCCGGCGCGAGGCTGGCGCGGCGGGCAAGGACACCCGCGGCCTGTTGCGGGTGCACCAGTTCAACAAGGTCGAGATGGTGAAGTTCGTGGCCCCGGAAACCTCGTGGGATGAATTGGAATTGCTGACCGCCAATGCCGAAGAGTTGCTGCAAAAGCTGGAGCTGCCCTACCGCGTGCTGGCCTTGGCCACCGGCGATCTCAGCTTTGCCGCTGCCAAGTGCTACGACCTGGAAGTCTGGTCGGCCGGCGTGGGCACCTGGCTCGAGGTTTCGTCCTGCAGCAACTTCCTGGATTTTCAGGCCCGCCGGGCCGGTATCCGCTATAAAGGCCCCGACAGCAAGGGCTTGGTGCACACCATCAACGGTTCGGGCCTGGCCCTGCCGCGCATCATGGTGGCCATCATGGAAAACTACCAAACACAAGACGGGCGCATCCGCGTGCCCGACGTGCTCGTGCCCTACATGGGCGGCCAGGAGTACATCACCTGATGCTGGACCTGCTCCGCAACGCTGTGTACCTGACCCTGCGTCGTCGCTATTTGTTCAACATCTATCTGTTGCTCGGCAGCATCAGCATTGTGGTGGTCACTACGGTGTTCACTTTCAAGGTCAGCAAGAGTGTGGAGCGGCAGAGTTTTCTGACCACCCAGTTGTTGTCCGGCGTGGCCAGCCGGTTGTTCACGGCCGAAAATCTCGAGGGCATCCAACCCATCATCGAGATCATCAACGAGAACGAAGTGCCGTTCATCCTGACGGACAATGCGGGCCGGCCTCTGTTGTGGAACTCGCCGGTGATCGGCGTGCCGGTACCCGACTATCAGATTCTGCTCCGGGAGAACATGTCTTCGCCCAGCAATCCGGTCATACTGGAGATACTCTCTTTGGCTGCCGGATACGACCAGGAGCAGGAACCCTTTGCCATCGTCGATGAGGCGGGCGCTCGGGTGGGCACTCTGCACTACGGACGTTCGGCCCTGAGCCAGCGCTTGCGTGTGATGCCGTATCTGGAACTCATGGTGATGGCGCTGTTCTTTCTGATTATCCTGTGGGCACTGCAAAGCAAGAAGGACGCCGAGCAACAGGCCCTGTTTGCGGGCATGTCCAAGGAGACGGCTCACCAGTTGGGCACGCCCTTGACTTCGATCATGGGCTGGGTGGCCCTGCTGGAAGACCGCATGGGCAAGGATGAAGACGTGCTGGTCGAATTGAACCGCGACGTGGACCGTTTGAGCATGGTTTCGGCCCGGTTCAGCCAGATGGGTTCGATGCCCAAATTGGAAGATTCGGACCTGATGAATGTGGTCGAAGACACCGTCAGCTACTTCCAGCGGCGCTTGCCTCATCTCGGTGGGCGGGTGCAGTTGCGCAGCGAGGGAACTGTTTCGAACCCGGTGGCCTTCAACCGCGACCTGTTGGGCTGGGTGCTGGAAAACCTGCTCAAGAACGGCATTGATGCCCTGGTCGACGGCAAGGGCACCATCACTGTGCGCCTGAAAGACGACACCGAGGGCGGCATCCTGATGTACGTGGCCGACACCGGCAAGGGCATTCCCGCGCGGGACACCGCCAAGATTTTTGAGCCGGGCTACACGACTAAAAAACGCGGCTGGGGCATGGGACTGGCCTTGGTCAAGCGCATCGTCACCCAATACCATGGCGGGCGCATCAAGGTCGATGCGAGCAGCCAACACGGAACCACTTTCCTGGTCACTTTGCCGCCGGCAGCCAATGCTGTTGCGGCCGGAAACTGAGCGGCCGAAAACTGAGCGGCCGATAACTAAGACAACGATCAAAGGAGCCTTACGTGGCTTTCAATATTCTCTGGATTGATGACAATATCGAGGAACTGCGCAGCCATGTGATGTACCTGGGTGAAAAGGGGTACGAAATCACCGGTGTGACCAACGGCCTGGACGGCCTGGCGACCCTGCTTGAAAAGGACTTCGACGCGGTGCTGCTGGACGAAATGATGCCGGGCATGGGTGGGCTCGAAACCCTCGAAGAGTTGCGCAAGATCAACGCCCACATCCCGGTCATCATGATCACCAAGAGCGAAGCCGAAGACCTGATGACCCGGGCCATCGGCAAGCGCATCGATGACTACCTGGTGAAGCCGGTTTCGCCGCTGCAGATCCTGTCGGCACTGAAGCGGCAACTGGAAGCCCGCAAGCTGACCGGCGAGGAAGTCACCCGCGGTTACATGAGCAACTTCATGGCCCTGAGTGATCGTTTTGGCGCGGCCAAGTCGCCCAAGGCCTGGGAAGACATCTACTCTGATCTGGTGACCTGGAGCCTGGACCTGTTCCAGTACAGCGATCATGGCCTTTTGGAAACCCTGGATGACCAGTACTCTGCGGCCAACCTGGCCTTCGCCAAGTATGTGCGCAAAAACTACCAAAAATGGGTCAATGCCGATGGCGCCACCGGCGTGGGCGACGATGCCGATGAAGTGATCGAGGCGCCGCTGCTGAGTCCGCGGGTTTTTGAAGATTGGGTCGCGCCCGAGATCGAGCGCAGCCGGCAGGTGTTCTGGATCGTGATCGACTGTATGCGTGAGGACCAACTGCGCATCATCGAGCCCTTGTTGGAGAAATTTTTCCACATGGAACGCCGCCGCTACTGGTCGCTGTTGCCGACCGCTACGCCGTATGCGCGCAACTCCCTGTTTGCGGGCTTGTATCCGTTGGACATTGCCGAAGGTTACCCCCAGTGGTGGATCGGACCGGCTGACCATCCGGGCAGTCGCAACGCCCACGAAGGCGAATTGCTGGAGGAATTGCTCAAACGAACGGGCAGCCCGGCTGCTGGCAGCAGTCGCTATTACAAAGTGTCCGATGAGCGGGATGCCGATCTGTTGCACCGCAATCTGGGCAGCCTGGGCGATACCCGCCTGGTGGCCGGCGTGTACAACTTCCTGGACATCATGGCCCACGGCCGCAGCCAAAGCCGCATCCTGAAGGAGTTGGCCCCGGACGAAGCGGCCTTCCGCACCCTGATGCGCTCCTGGTTCGAGCACTCGAAACTTTACGATGTGCTGAAGAACCTGGCCCGCCGCGATTGCACGGTGATCCTGACGACTGACCATGGCTCGAAGCTGTGCCAGCGCGCGGTGCAGATCCGGGGCAACCGGGACACCAGCAGCAATGTGCGCTACAAGTTTGGCGACAATCTGGGCGTGGATGAGGAAAAAGTGTTCTTCATGAAGGACCCGGAAAAATTCCGGTTGCCGCCCCAGAGCACCATCGAAAACTACGCCATCACCACGGACAACTATTACCTCGTGTATCCGACCAATTTTCACGAGTACGAACGCTTGTACCGCAACAGCTTCCAGCACGGCGGGATCAGTCTCGAAGAGATGATGTGCCCGTTCGTGGTGATGCGGCCGAGGTAAGACATTGGCTCCTGGTGACCACAGCCTGCCTGCTGCCGAGAACTTTACGCACCTTATTCAGGTGTCCAGCGCGGCCGAGACCCTGGCCTTGGGACGTCAAGTCGGTGGGCTGTTGCGAGGTGGCGAAACACTGTTGCTGCACGGCGATCTGGGCGCAGGCAAAACCTGCCTGGTGCAGGGGATCTGCGCCGAGTTGGATACCGATGGCGAGGTCGTTTCGCCAACCTTTACTCTGGTCAATACCTACGTGGGGCGCCTGACGGTGCACCATCTGGACTTTTACCGGGTCGAACCGGGCCAGGACCTGACCGACATCGGCGTGCCCGAATTGCTGGATGACATCTGGGACGGACAGGCCGTGGGGCTGATCGAGTGGCCGGGCCCGATGGTGCCGGAACTGGGCGCCGGACCACGTTTCGAATTGTTGGCCGTGGTGGGCGAAGGGCCCAACGACCGCACCTGGCACCTGCGCGCCGAGCCCGAAGTGCCGGCCGCTTGGCAGGAAGTTTTTACACCCAAAGGAAATCCCGCGTGCTGAATCTGGCCTTCGACACTTCCACCAAGCATGGTCGATTTGCCTTGGCTGATGGCGATCAGTTGTTGGTCTATCGTCCCCTGAATGTTTCGGGCAGTTACGCCGATGCATTGCTGCCGGTGATCCAGGAAATGCTGGCCGAGGCGGGGCGTGAGCAGTCGGAATTGTCGGGCATCGCGGTGACGGTGGGGCCGGGCAGTTTTACTGGCGTGCGCATAGGCGTGGCCACGGCCAAGGGCTTGGCTTGGGGCCTGGGGTGCCGCCTGGTGGGCGTCACTTCCCTTGAAGCGATGGCCGGTGCCTTGTTGGCCGAACATCCGGAGGCCGAATTGGCCGTGCCGGTGCTGGACGCGCGCCGGGGCGAAGTCTTCAGCGGTGTGTTTGCTCGGGATGGGGCCTGGGTGCGGGCGGTGGCCGCTCCGGCGGCTGACAAGCCCGACCAGTGGTGGGACAAAATTTGTGCTGAAGTGAGTGATCCCAATACGCCCGTCTATGGCGGCGATGGCACGGGCCTGTTGCTGGGCCAAGGCGAGACTTTGCGCCCGCAGTTGAGCGGCATTGGCGAGCCTACGCTGCGCCGTTGGTCTTCGGCCCATCCGGCCACCGCCTCGGCGCTGGCCGTGGCCATGGGCGTCGCGAATTTGACCGAGACCCACGCCTTCACCCTGGTGCCGGAATACATGCGTGTTTCCGATGCCGAAGTGAAGCGCCGGTTGGACCTGACGCCGGACAAACCTTCGGATGAGATCACCTCCTATCAAAGTCAGCGGCCCGGTCATGACTGAGAATGTTGAAGGGGTGGTGGTGCGGGTCGGACGACCAGACGACTTGGTGGCCGTAATGCAACTGGAGGTACGCTGTTTCAGCGACCCCTGGCCACCGGCGGCGCTGTTGGGCGAACTGACCCCGGACCAATTGCGTTTGCCTCTGGTGCTCGAAATCGACGGCACCTTGCGGGGCTACTTGATGGGCTGGCTGGTGGTGGATCAGCTGCACATCCTGAACTTCGCCACGGACCCGGATTTCCAACGGCGGGGCCTGGGTACCATCCTGTTGCGGGAAGCGGCCCGGCAGGGGGAGAAATTGCGTATGGAGGAGTTCACCCTCGAAGTTCGGCAGAGCAATGATGCGGCTCTGGGCTTCTACAAGAAGCACGGATTTCGCGAAACGGGAGTTCGTCCGGGGTATTATGTGGACAATGGGGAGGATGCCATCATCATGGCCTGCCCCCTGGGGCCCATCCTGGCGCAGGAATAATTGTTGTACCCGATGCCGAATTGGGACTAATTTAGCAGAAATTCAACGGATTTCGATTAACCTGGGAGGACGCCGTGTCCTGGTTGACACAGGCCGCCAAGGGCATCAAAGCCCTGACCAGCCAGAAAAAGGATATTCCTGATAATCTGTGGCGCAAATGCCCGCAGTGTTCCGAGATCCTTTATCATCGGGAATTGGACCGCAACCTGTGGGTGTGCGGTTCGTGTGGGCACCATCTGCCCTTCACTACCGAGCAATACATCGGGCTACTGTTCGACGAGGGCAGTTGGCAGGAGACCCATCAGGGCCTGACCAGTATTGACTCTTTGGAATTCAAGGACTCCAAGCGGTACAAGGACCGGATCAAGGCCACCCAACAGAAGTCCGGCAAAGAAGACGCCGTGATCACGGGGCGGGCCAAAATTGGCCGCATTCCCGTGGGTGTATCGATCATGGAATTCAGCTACATGGGCGGCAGCATGGGCTCGGTCGTGGGCGAGAAAATTTCCCGGGCGCTGCTCGATTCGCTGAAGCACCGCGAGGCGGCCATCATCTTGAGTCGCAGCGGTGGCGCGCGCATGCAGGAGTCGCTGTTGTCGTTGATGCAGATGGCAAAAACCAGTGCCGTGCTTTCACGTTTGCGCAAAGAGGGCATCCCCTTCATTTCGTTGCTGACGAACCCGACCTACGGTGGGGTGACGGCGAGTTACGCCACCCTCGGTGACATCAACGTGGCCGAGCCCGGTGCGCTGATCGGATTTGCCGGCCCGCGGGTGATCAAGCAGACCATCGGCGGCGACTTGCCTGAAGGCTTCCAGTCTTCGGAGTTTTTGCTGGACCATGGCATGGTGGACATCATCAGCGAGCGCAAGGTGCTGAAGGAAAACCTCGAAAAAACCCTGCACTGGTTTGTCGATGGCCGCGATGTTTCGGTGCTGCGCCCGCCGCGGGGTTAGCCCATGGGTCTGGGCAGTTCCCGCCGCGACGGCGACCAGAATCCCACATCTTCCGACTCCTCTGCCCACCCCGGTGAA
>DAOVTU010000542.1 GCA_030632925.1 Candidatus Krumholzibacteriia bacterium
ACCGCCGAAACAGAAACCTGGGTGTACGGAAACCGCAACGAGCTGGAGCAGGTTTTCTTTAACCTGTTGGCCAATGCTCTGGACGCCATGGGCGAAGGCGGCTCGGTGGACATCGTGCTCGACGACGGCGGCGCGGGCGAATTGCGGGCCCGGTTCAAGGACACCGGCGAAGGTATCCCGGCCGAGGCCCGGGACCGCATCTTCCTGCCCTTCTTCACCACCAAGGATTACGGCAAGGGCACCGGCCTGGGGCTTTCCATTGTGGCCCGCATCGTGCATGAACATGGGGGACGAATCGAACTGGACAGCGAACCGGGCCGCGGCACCACCTTCACTTTGTGGTTCCCGCGGGCCCGCAGTGGCCAGGAAAACGGAAAGGGCCATCTGGCCCTGATCGACGACGAAAACGGAACTGACGAATCGGTTGGCACGAGCGACCAGTATCCGGACGCCTGAGCCCAAAGACCGGAAACCAGCCCAGGAGGACCTGTGGGAATCCCAGCCCATACCCGAATCATTGTCATGTCGTCCGACGAACGGACTTCACGGGAATACGGCATCAGCCGCCCAGTGGTGGTGTTTTTGCTGCTGTTGGTGATCGTATTCACCGGATTTTTAGCCCTCTTGATGCACAGCTTTGCCACCAAACACGATGAGCGGCAAGCGATTGCGGTACTGGAAAGCCAGTTGAACAAAGCCCATTCGGAAGTCCAGGTGGCTCATGAACTGGCGGCTCACCTCGAAGACATGCGCCAGGCCCAGGAACAATTGCTAATGATGCTGGGCGTCGAAGGCATCGGGGCCGCCGAGGGTGACACCTTGATGGCTGTTTGGGCCGACCAGCCCCCCGGATCATCGGCTGAAAGCATGAAACGGGCAGCTTCTGTGGTGCAGAGCCCCCGGCCGGACCGTTGGCCGGCCGCAGGTTTTGTAACCCAGGAATTTATCGTCGGCAGCGTCGCGCGGAGCATCAAGCCTCATCAGGGAATCGACATCGCTGGACCGGCTGACGGACCCATCGTGGCTGCGGCCCGGGGCACCGTGGCCCGCACCGGCTTTGACGAGTTCCTGGGAAACTATGTTGAAATCCAACACGGGATGGGTTACTTAACCGTATACGGTCATTGCAGTCGTGTCGCGGTCAATACCGGCGACCGGGTGGCGGCCGGACAGGTGGTGGCCTACGTGGGCAATACCGGCCAGACGTCGGCAACCCACCTGCATTTTGAGATTTGGGAGCAGGGCGAAGCGATAGATCCACGCCAAATCGTGGCGGGTGAGCCCGAACAGAAATAGGCTGTACGAAACAGTCAATGGTGCTAGTGTGGCGCTTTGGCTCCGCATTTTGAACACCCGGCGCCCCAGTCGCACGGGTCAAGGAGGAAGACGATGTTCAACAAAGAACCCGAGAATCAGACCATGGCTTCTGGCCAGACTTCCATGATTGCGCAAGGATGCAAATTTGATGGTAAGGTCGTCGTCAATGGCACGTTGAGAATTGAAGGCGAGTTCAAGGGTGACATTGGTACACCCGAGAGTCTGGTCATTGGAAAAACCGGCGTCGTGCACGCCAACTGCAATGTGAAAAACGCCATCATCGGCGGCCAGCTCTTTGGCAACATTGTGGCCGAGAATAAAATCGAATTGCAGAGCGGGTCCCACGTCGAAGGCGACATCAAGACCAAGCGTCTGGTGATCGACGAAGGCGTGTTCTTCGAAGGCAACTGCTCCATGGGTTCAGGCACGCGCAAGACGCCCGCGCCCACGCACACGAGCACGCATGGCGACGCCGCCAAGCAACCGGAGACGCTGAAGAAGTAATTCTGCTCGCGCCTTGAATACAAAAACACCCCGGCGTAAAACCGGGGTGTTTTTTTGTGTCCGGCAAGTGCGAAATCAGTGGGCCGAGTCCTCCATGATCGCATCAATTTCTCGCGAAGTTTCTGCGCGCAACTCGGCTCGCGACAAGATGAAGTTTGTGGTCTTGCGAATAGGCTTGGGCGCTTCTCGAGCAAGGGCTGGATTTCTTGTTGAGCTTGTTTTCCTTGCGCAGTTTTTCAAAAATCAACTCGACCCAAAGGGGATCGCCCGTCAATTGCAAAGCGGTCTGGGCGTGACCGGCGCCTCCGATTGATCTGTTTTGGACAAAGGCTCCTCCCCTCGAGGTTGTCTCCTGTAGACAAAGTCGACAGTTGTGGTTTTTTTTGGGGTTCTGAGAATAGCGATTCGTCTTGTGGCGGTGGGGAAAATTCCCCAGTTGAGCCTCTGGGGCAGGTTTGGTAGGCCCGCGAGGGCGGTATACAGTATACAGGCGCGGTTGTTTGTGGCATCGCAACTAGTTAAGCGTTTTGAACTACCCCCGTCACATCAGCCTCTTCATACTGCTCCACGCCCACCTTCAGAAACTCCTCGATCTCCAAACCCTCAATTTCCGACAAATTGATGGCCGGTTGGTTGGATCGCGACAAGGGCAGGCCCTCCGCATCGTGGGTCACGCGAATCCGGGGTCGTTCCGCCTCAGCACCCTGGGCCACAACAACCGCCTGCCGCTGGTCCGAAAGCCGAACCTCGCTGCCGGGCGGGTACAAACCCAGGGCCCCGACCAGGGCCGCCAGCATGTGCGGGTGGAACGCGCCCTCATCGCCGACCATGATCTCATAGGCTCGCCGCGGGTTCATGGGCGACTTGTAGGGCCGGGCCGCCGTCAGGGCCTCGAACACATCACATACATGAATCAGGGCCGCGGCCGAGCTGCGGTTGAACCACTCAGGCATGACCGGATAACCCCGACCGTCTTCCCGGATGTGGTGCCCCCACGCCGCCGATAAAACCACCGGGCTGGTTTCGCCGTTGGCCAACAATACCCGCGCCCCGAGGACCGGATGGGTTTCCATGACTTGCCGCTCGTCGTCACTCAGGCGACCGGGTTTGAACAGGATTTCATCCGGCACCTTGCCCTTGCCGAGGTCATGCAAGAGGCCGGCCGTGGCGATTTCATTCTGCAGTTCGCGCGACCAACCCAACTCGCGGGCCAATAGTGCGCCCAGGGCTGCCACGCGCACAGAGTGCCCGATGGTGTAGCTGTCGAAGTCGGGATAGCGCATGAATTGCATGACATCGAGGGCGCCCTGGTCGGACACCGCCACCAATTCGGCGCCGCGGGC
>DAOVTU010000632.1 GCA_030632925.1 Candidatus Krumholzibacteriia bacterium
GGGCGCTTCAGTTTCATCCGCATCGAAGTGGCGGCCGAAAATGGTGCCGAGGTGCTGGAGTTACTTACACAACAACTGCAGTTCGCGGCCTTCACCGACAGCGATTTTGAGCGCGTGCGTGACGAGCGCATGACGGCCCTGGAAAAAAGCACGGCCAGCGCCCGCAGCACCGCCAACGGCTTGCTGGACGGCGGCCTCTATGGCGACCATCCGCTGGTGATGGCCCCCGAGGGCGACGTCGATTCGCTGGCCAAACTGAACTTCAATCAGGTGCGCCAGGTGTATCGCAAGGCATTCTCGCCGGAGAATCTGGTCTTCTCCATCGTGGGGCCCTTGAGCCACGACGAATTGAAGAGCGAAATCGAGTCCCAGCTGCCGGGTAACGGCAAGCCTGGTCCGACCCTGCCCGCGCTGGCAGCGACGGCTGCGGCATCCGAATTGACCGCCACGGTGGGCGGCCAGATGACCGCCATCCGGTTGGGTTCGATCATGGATATTGCCCCGGGCGACGAAGGGGCGCTGGAATTGACAGTGGCGATTTTGTCGGACCGCATGGCCATGGACCTGCGAGAGAAGCAGGGCCTGAGCTACAGCGTGGGCGCGCGCTTGAGTGCCAGTGGTGGTCAGGGTGAATTCCTGGCCTGGATCAACCCGACCCAGGAACGTTTGGGCGAAGGCAAGGCCGCTATCCAGGCCTTCATCACCGGCTTCGACGCCACGACCATCACCCAGGCCGAGATGGACAAGATCCGGGCTTCGCGCCGCGGTCGCCTGATGATGCGCCGGTTGTCGAGCATGGGGCAGGCCTACTATCTGGCCATGGCGGAATTGGACAACGACATCCCGGCTTACCTGAATGGGCTGACAACTTATGACGAGTTGGAGTTGGCCGACTTGCAACGGGTGACGGAGGCCTACCTGAAGACCATGCCGATGGTTGAGGTGGTTGTGAACTGAGGGGATCTGCCACTCTCCGCTGTATTTTTCTGCCGAGGCCGTGACAAAATTGAAGCCCCCCACTGCCTAAGGGCAAGTGGGGGGCTTTTTTACGCAGGGAAGGCAGATCTCCCACCGGTGTAATGTACTTAAAAATAACAATATGTGAGATTATGATTACAATTTTCATTGATTAATGATAGTGTGTGTTCACCACGTAGAGGCGCAAGCCAAGGGGAGGCCTGTCGAATCGGGCGGTGGAAATCCTGGGCAGGGTTCCTGGATTTCGATCGTCGTGGGAGAATACCATGAAAAAATTTGTATCAGTGTTCATCTGGGTCCTGGTGGCGATGAGCATTTCCAGCGGTGAAGTTTTTGCTCAGGCCGTCCATGACAATTTTATCGGAATCTACCTGGATGAAGCAGCGCAGGAGAATTGTGGTGAACTGCCTGTCGGCATGCACCGGGGGCATCTCGTTCTTACCGAGCTGACAGCCGGTGAAGTATGGGGCTGGGAAGCGACCATTGCCTTCACCAACCTTTACCCGGGATCGTTCGAACACCGTGGCCAGGCCATTGATATCGGAACGCGTGTCAACGAACATGTCGTTGGTTTTGCGACTCCTTTGGCTGCCACAAATGGTGCGGTAGTCGTGGCCGATTTTGACTTTCTGGTGGTAAACGCAGACCTCGCCTATGCGGAGATCGGGCCGGTTTATTTCGAGCTTTTGGATGATGGTTTTCCGGCCTATCTGGACGGTGCCAGTGTTGGGCTACCACTGTATCCCGTGGAGTTGAGACCAGATCCCGCCGGCATCGACCTTATTGCTTCGTTCTTTGTCAACAGCGGGACCTGCCATCCGGTTGCGGCCGAATCGGTTTCTTTTGGCACCGTCAAGAGTCTGTATCGGTAGAAATGCAGGAGGGGTGTTCACGAGCCGGGCTCATCGCTTTTCAGGGGACTTGGACTCTTGGAAGGCGGTTTTGAGTGGCATATATGTAATTGGACAGTCCGGGGTTCGGATCCGGAGAGGCATCAGTGGTGCGTACCGCCACCATGACTGCAGATCTTGTCGCAGATTTCATTTTCCAGCTTCTGCAACTCTTCGGTCGTGGGTTCATTGGCTCCGACCAACCGGCGCGCCCCTTTACCAAGGGCCTTGATCTGGTCCGCATAACCCTGACAGTGGTTGCACATCATCAGGTGGATGCGCAATTCCATCCGCTTCATGAAACCGAGGTCCTCGGCACTGCCTGAAGCGATCAGGTGCGAAACTTCTTTGCATTTCATCATCATGTCGGGTGCTCTTTCCAGTCAGCTCAATCGCGGGTCACGTTGCGTTTCTCCAGGCATTCGCGCAGCAGGTTCCGGCCTCGGAACAGGAGCACGCCCAGGTTCGATCGGCTCACGTCCATGACGTCGCAGATCTCGTTGGTGTCCATCTCGTCGACTTCGCGCAGCATGAAAGCCAGGCGCTGGTCGGTGCTGATCCCTTCAAGACAATCGTCCAAATGTTGCCGGACTTCACTTTCATATGCCGGGGCGTCGGCCTGGCGTGGAGGTTTGAGCCACATCCCATCGGTCTTGAAACGGTGTTCCATCACCTCTTCGATCTCATCGGCGGAGCCCTCTTTCTGGGCCGAACGCCTCATCTCTGAAATCTTACGATAGAGAATACCAAACAGCCAGGTGCGGACGTGAGATCTTCCCTCAAAATCCTCGATTTTCTCGAGAAAGGTCAAAA
>DAOVTU010000214.1 GCA_030632925.1 Candidatus Krumholzibacteriia bacterium
AACACCTCCTATTCGATCATCGAGGAATCGATGATCAAGCAGATCCTCAACGAGAACAATACCGAGCTGCGCAGCCTGCTGGAGCAGGGGTCGGGCATCACCAAATACAAGGCCCGCCGCAAGGAAACCCAGCGCAAGCTGGACCGCACCCAGAGTGATCTGGTGCGCCTGTACGATATCATTGATGAGATCGGCCGCGAGGTACGCTCGCTGCAGCGCCAGGTGGGCAAGGCCCGTCGGCACCAGAAACTGTTCACCGAGATCCGCAGCCTGGATCTGGCCGTGGCCGAGCGCAAGCACATGGCCTTCGACAACCGGGAGACCGAGGCCCGCGACCGGTTGGAAGATTTCCGCACCCAGAGCGAATCCGGCATTGGCGAACTGTCCGAGCTGCAGGCCAAGATCGAAGCGGCCCGGCCGACCATCGACGAGCGCGAAAACGAGCGCCGCCAATTGGAAGTGGCGTTGCAGGCCTTCGAAGAAGAACTGCAGGAGACCGAGCGCCAGGTGCTGGTGCTGAAGCACCGCATCGAAGAGCACGACCGCCGCATGGAGGACAGCGCCCGCGGTATTCTGGAAGCCGAGGTGCGGCAGAAGGAAATCGAGGGACAGATCGAGCGCATGACCAGCCATCTGGCCACCATTGAGGATGAACTGGAAGGCAGCGGCGGCCTGCTCGATGAGCATGCCGAGAGCCTGCAGATTCTGGAAGACCGCCTGGCGACCGATCGCGAGTCGCTGGATGATGCCACCAGCCGCAACCTGCAGGTGATCGAAAACGACGCCAGCCAGCGCAGCCAACTGCGGGAACTGCAGGTCAAGCAGGACAACCGCAACGAACGCATGGGCATCCTGGCCGAAGACCGGCAGCGCATCCTCAGCGAAGGCCAGGAGGCCGAGACCAAACTGACGGCCTTGGCGGCCCAGCGCGACGAGGCGACCGGTGACCGGATCGAGTTGCTGGAGGATTTAGCAGCCCGCGAGCGTCAGGAAACCGACCTTGAAGTGGCGGCCACTGATTTGCAGGCCCAGGTTTCGGATTTGCACGGCAAGCGCGAGGCGGCCCGTTCCACTTGCGACCTGTTGGGCAAGCTGCACCAGGAATATGAAGGATATGGCCAGGGGCCCAAAGAGGTTCTCAAGCGCCACGGCAGCGAGGAACGTGTCACCGGAGGTCTGGCCGACCTGCTTTCGGTCGATCCGGCCGATGCGCCGGCCCTGGAAATCCTGCTGGACGAGATGCTCGATGCAGTCGTGGTCCAGGATTGGCACACAGCGGTGGATCTGGTGCGCGAACTGCGCGAAGAGGAAATCGGCCAGGCCAGTTTCCTGTGCGGCTCCGGTTTCCAGAGCGCCAGCGGCGATGCGGCGGCGGTCAGCGGTGGCCGTCCGGCCCGTGAGGTCATCACCGGCCCCGGGGCTGAACTGCCGGCCTTGAAGAACCTGCTGTCGCGCACAGTGATTTTTGATTCCGATGAACTGGCGGCCGCGGCGGCCAGCGGCTACAGCGGCCCGGGTGTTGTGATCTGCGTCAGCCGCACCGGCCTGTTGATCAGCAGCGAAGGCAGCGTGCGCGGGGGTAAGGGCGAGTCCCAGGCCAGCAATCTGCTCGGTCGCAAAGAGAAACTGGACGAGATTGAAGCCGAGATCGTGGTCATCGAGGGCCGCATCACCGGTGCCCAGGATAAAGTGGCCGACAACAAGGGCAAGCGTGAAGAGTTGCGCGAAGGTTTGATCACGGGACGTTCGCGTCTCAACGAGATGGACGAACGCCTCAGTGGGTTGTCGGTTGAGATCGGCAACCTTGAGCACCGGCGCGACACCGCCGGCACCCGGGCGACCGAGATGGAGACCGAGCGCCAGCGTCTGTCCGAAGAAGTGACCACCCTGGCTGGCCAGGAACGTGACCTGACCGACCAACTGACCGAAAGCGGCAAGGCCCGCGAGAACAGCACCGTCCGGCGTGAAGATCTGCGCCAGCAGGTGGAAGATGCTGAGATGGCCCGCGACGAGGCCCGGGGACAGGTCGAAGAATTCCGCCTGACCCACCAGCGCCGCGAGTCCCAAAAACGGGAAACCGAAACCGCCCTGGCCCATTTGCGCGAGAACGTTTCCGAGCAGTTCAGCCGCCGCGAGCGTCTGGCCGAAGAGACCGAAGTGGCCAAGGGGAATAAGGAAAATCTGGCCGAAGAACTGGATACCAAGCGCGATGTCATGGCCAAGGGCATGGACGACCGCGAACGGCGCCGTCAGGTGGTGCGCGCAGCTGCCGAAGGCATTGCCGCCCTGCATGAAGAAACCAGTGCCTGGCATGAGCGGGTGCAGGTTATCGAAAAGGCCCGCGGCAGTTTCCGCGAGCAGGCCCTGGAGATGGAGACCCAGCTGGCTACGCTGGACATCAAGCGCAACAATCTCGAAGAGCGCATTGAAGAGCAGTACAAAGGCGCCTTCAAAGATCTGCTGACCACGCTGAATCACGAGGAGTTGCCGCCCGAACTGGAGCGCGAAGAGGGCGTCTTCCAACTTGACCAGGCCGACAAATTGCTCAGCGAAAAGCGGGGCAAGATCAATTCCCTCGGGCCGATCAACCATCTGGCCCTCGAGGAATTCGACACCAAAAAAGAGCGCCTGGATTTCCTGGAGAAGCAGCGTGACGACGTGGAAAAAGCCCGCGATGATCTGGTCAAGGCCATCACCGAAATCAACCGCACGGCCAAGAAGCGCTTTGTGGAGACCTTCGAAGAGGTGCGTCGCAACTACATCGCCGTATTCCAGACCCTGTTCAAGGGTGGCCGCGCGGATATGTCGCTGATCAAGACCGATGATCCGCTGGAGAGCCAGATCCACATCAAGGCCCAGCCCATGGGTAAGGTCATCGATACGGTGTCCTTGTTGTCCGGTGGCGAGCGCTGCCTGACGGCGCTGTCGCTGTTGTTTGCTGTTTATCTCGTGAAGCCGTCGCCGTTCTGCATGCTTGATGAGGCCGATGCGCCCCTGGATGATGCGAACATTGCGCGCTTCGTGAACATGCTGCGCGAATTCAGCCGCAGCACGCAGTTCCTGGTCATCACGCACAACAAGTTGACCATGGAGACGGCCAACCACCTGTATGGCGTGACGATGATGGAGCCGGGCTGTTCGAGCATCGTTTCGGTCAGTTTCAACGATGTGGCCGAGACCCAGAGCGACAACGAACTGAGCAACGCCATTGCCAGCAAGCGCAAGGCTATCGACTCGGATGCGAAGCTGCGTAACGCGACCCAGGGTCCGGACAAGCGGCAGGATGAATTGCCATTGGCCGGGGCCGAAGTGATCGATGAGGCGGACTTCGAAGAGGCGTCGACCGAAGAAGCTGCTGAAGCAGAGGTTGAAGTGGACGAGGCTGAGACCGAGGCTGAGACCGAGACCGAAGCTGCAGCAGAGAATGAAGCCGAAACCGATCTCGACGACACGATGGAGGCCAGCCAGTGATCAAGGGTGCGTTCAATCGCTTCCGCAAGGGGCTGCAAAAAACCCGTGAAGGGGTCGTTGGAAAACTGCAGAACATGTTCGGCAACCGGATCAAACTGGATGCCGATACCCTCGAGAAAATCGAGGAGCTGCTGATCAGCGCCGACATGGGCGTCAAGAGCGCTGTCGAGATCACCCGCAACATCGAGAAGCGCCTCAAGGAAGAGGGCGGCGAAGCCAACCTCGAATCGGTGCTCGAAGTGATCCGCGGCGACGTGATGACCATCCTGACGACAGCCAAGCCGCGTATCAAGCCAGTTTCCTGGGATGAAGACGATACCGGCGGCGGCAAAAAGAAGAAGAAGAAAAAGAAGGGCCAGGTCGAAGAAGCCGCCGAGGTGGCCACTGAAGGTCCAGCAGACGGGCCCGAAGTCATCTTCATTGTCGGTGTCAACGGCACCGGCAAGACCACCAGCATTGCCAAACTGGCCCACCAGTTGAAGAACGAGGGCAAGACGGTGCTGCTGGCCGCGGGGGACACCTTCCGCGCTGCGGCGGTGGAGCAGTTGGAGGTCTGGGCCGAGCGTGTCGGCGTAGAATGCGTGCGCCAGGGCACCGGGGCCGATCCGGCGGCGGTGGTGTTCGACGCCCTGAATGCGGCCGAAGCCCGCGGCGCCGACGTCGTGATTGTCGATACGGCCGGACGCCTGCACACCAAGACCAACCTGATGGCCGAATTGGGCAAGGTGGCTCGCGTGATCCGGCGCAAGACCGGCCGCGACCCCGAAACCCTGCTGGTTGTCGATGGAAATACGGGCCAGAACGGATTGGCCCAGGCCAAGGCCTTTGCCGAGACCATCCCGGTGCAGGGCCTGATCCTGACCAAGCTGGACGGCACGGCCAAGGGTGGCATCGTCGTGGCCATCGCCGAAAGCCTGGGTTTGCCCGTGTGCTATGTGGGCATGGGGGAGCAGGTCGAGGACCTGGCCGTGTTTGATCCGGAACAGTTCGTGGACGCCCTGTTCGCCGACTGGACCAGCGACAACGGCGCGGACGAAGGGGCAGGCTGATCGGCGGTCCCTGGCACAGGCGGCAACGGCGCCGGCGCAAGCCCAAAAACCGGGTCGAAGGCCTGCTTGACCGCGTGCGCCGCAAGCCGGCTAAAAAGCTGAATATTGATCCAAATCAGTTTTCGAATTTCCGCATTTGTGACCCGAAACGTGACCGCGAGCTGTTCGACCGTCTGGTCACCACCGATTTTGATTTCCTGATGAACCAGCGTTTTGCCGCTTCGACGTCCGTGCTGGGTGACCTGTTGCCCCAGTCGGTGTTGGGCCGTGCCCAGCAGGGCCATGGATTATTTGTCGACGAATTCGGCACCAGCCTGCGTTTTCCCGACGCCACTTTCGATCGTGTGGTGAGCGTTTTGGAAAAGTCTGATCCTCACATGAAGGGCGACCAGGTGCGGCAGCGGCGCGGCAATATGCTGACCCGCTTCAGCGAGTGGCTGATGGAGCACATCAACGAGCCCGAACTGGAACTGGTGGTCGACGGCCAACCGCTGTTCGGCATTGACTTCCTGGCGGCGCAAAAAGTCGAGACCCGGCCTTTCCTGACCGGCCTGGTCCTGGCCGGATTCATGGACGACTGGCCCCACCGCGAAGCCGCCATGTACCAACACAAGCGCACTTTCAACGGCGACCCGTTCCACATCGGGGGCGGCGACATTCTCATCGTCGATCGCCAGAACCTGGCCCAGACCGGCCTGGGCGATACCGGCCGGATCCACTTTGACCAGGAGCACCTGCGCACCCTCGAGGACATCGGCGTCATCTGTCGCGACCGGCATGCCCAGTACAGTTGGCCCCAACATGATCAGGCCTACTTCCGGCGCTCCATGGGCGACGGCGTGTGCGACGACATGGCGCTCATCGGCATCGGAGCCAATCATGGCTACGACGCCCTGTTGGGGGCCTTCGTCATGGATGCCATCGATACCTACGACAAGTACCTGCTGAAACTCGTTTGGGGTGGTTTCGATACCAACCTGGCCGGGCGCGTGCAGCGGCATTTTAATGAAGTGGAAAACCAGCCCCTGGTGGACGACCGCCTGCTGCTGGACCTGATCCACTTCGCGGCCAAACGCAACGATCCTCACGTGAATCTGAGCAGCAGTCATCGCCGCCTTATTCAGTACGAGCCCCACGCCAAGGTGCCCACGCTGCTCAATCACTGGCGCTTCCTGCAGGGTAAAACGCTCTACAACATCAAGTTGGGTTTTGCGCGCGTGCCGGCCACCGAGTTCTACCCGTTGGCCGCCCAGCGTCTGGACAAGGCCGGCCTGGGTGTCAAAACACCGGATTTCTTCCTGGGTCGAGGCGACGACCGGAGCTGACCATGCCGTGGCGTTCATTCTCTCACCGTTTGTTACTGCTGTGCCTGCTTGTGCTGTCCGGATGTTTCTCCGGATGTTTCAGCCATCAGGAAAAGGCGGCCAACCTGTCGCCGGAATTGGTGGGCGTATGGCTGCACCCCATCGAAGGCTTGCCGGGCG
>DAOVTU010000295.1 GCA_030632925.1 Candidatus Krumholzibacteriia bacterium
CCGGTAATGGAGGAGAGAGAAGCCTTGGTGGCCGCTGGCGCGACCAAGAAAAAGGCGACCAAGAAAAAGGCTGCCAAAAAGAAGGCGACCAAGAAAAAGGTCGCTAAGAAAAAAGTGACCAAGAAAAAGGTCGCCAAGAAGAAGGTAGCCAAGAAGAAGGTAGCCAAGAAAAAGGTGACCAAGAAGAAGGCAACCAAGAAAAAGGTAGCCAAGAAGAAGGTCACTAAGAAAAAGGCCGCCAAGAAGAAGGTCGCGAAGAAGAAGGTAGCCAAGAAAAAGGCCACCAAGAAGAAGGCCGCCAAGAAGAAGGTAGCCAAGAAGAAGGTAGCCAAGAAAAAGGCCACCAAGAAGAAGGCCGCCAAGAAAAAGGTAGCCAAGAAGAAGGTAGCCAAGAAGAAGGCCACCAAGAAGAAAGCGACCAAGAAGAAGGCCGCCAAGAAAAAGGTAGCCAAGAAGAAGGTCGCCAAAAAAGCAGCCAAGAAAAAGGTGACCAAGAAAAAGGCCACCAAGAAGAAGGCCGCTAAGAAGAAGAAGAAGTAGTTTGCCCTAATGGGGTGACTATGGGAATCGGCCGGGGCTCGCCCCGGCCGATTTTTTGTACCTACCGGTAGGCTCAGCGCCAGGGGCGTTGACTGGATGGAAAAGAAAACTCCCCCCGCCGGCCTGGCCAGCGGGGGGAGTCATTCGAAATCACGAAGTGCGCTTCAGGTATCCTGGTCACTCAGCGTAATGAGCCGCCCGTACCTGTTCGGGAACCCGGTCAATAAACCAGCTGACGCCCAGGCTGTAGGTCGCATAGCTCACCATTTGCGAATAACCCAGTTCATCCACTTCAAAGCCGAAGGTGGTCAGGTCAGCCTGTGCGGCGAGCTCAAAGCCGTCAAACACCTCATAGGTGAGACCCAGATTGCCCTCGAGATACAGGGCGGTCTTGTCTTCGAGGTGGCTGTAACGGTTAATGATGCCGCCGAGTCCAAAGCCGAGGCGGGGGACGATGCCGAACATCGTGGCCGGTTTGGCGTTGTACATCAATGCGATGCCGCCCTTGTAGACCTTAAAGTCGGGGTCAACGTCGACATCGACGCGGACGAAATCATCCGGGGCCAGATCAGGATCTTCAGTGTAGAGCATGCTGGTGACCGCATCACCAGCGGCATAGCTGGCCAGCAGGTCAAGATGGAAGTCGTCGGCAATGTAGATGCCAATGCGGGCACCGAAGGCGTCGCCGGGTTTGACTTCCTTGATGGCCGCGTGGTAGTGTCGGGTATCGCGGGACTCAAAAAGCACGCCACCGTCGTAGGCGATGATATCACCGGCGCCATCGGTCAGGATGGTCCGGTCGCTCAGGGGCTTGTTGTCCAGGTAGGTTGCGCCACCAAAGCTGCCACCCCAGACCGACAGGGTGAAGGCCTTGACGGTATAATCGCCCCACTCGAGGTTTTCCTCGGCTTCCCCGGCCGGCGTGACCGCGTCTTCGGCGGGCGGGGGCGGGGGATCCTGGGCCAAAACGAGGGAACCGGTACCCAGCAGGCACACGGCCATGAGCAGTGACAGAATCGAGTTGAACTTCATCAAGACACCTCAACCAGACCCCGAGGACCCTGAAAACGGGTGCAAACGGCCTGTTGGCTGATTTTTTCGTGGGGCAGATGTGAATCGGGCCGGGCGGTTGAACCGCATCCGAGACCCGAATAACGGTAATGTACGGCCCTGTTTGTGTCCAGAACTTTCCCCGTGCAACGAGAGGGTGCGGCCCTGTTGACAGCGACTTGTCAGGCTATTACAATTGCAATCCGGCTAAATTCAGCCCCCAAACCCCTTTCGAACCGGGAGGACGAGCGTTGAAGACCTACTCCATGGAAAAAATCCGCAACATAGCCTTGGTGGGCCCGCACGGCGTTGGCAAGACCAGTTTGGCCGATTCGATGCTGCATGTAACAAAGAAGGTTGGCCGCAAAGGTAATGTGGACGACGGCAGCTCGGTCTTTGACTACCTCGAAGAGGAAATCGAGCGCAAGCAGTCCGTAACCGCCAGCCTGGCCTGGACCGAGTTCGAGGGCACGAAGTTCAACATCATCGATACGCCGGGAGTGGACGACTTCCGTGGTGATGTCCATGCGGCCCTGCGGGTCGTCGAAGGCATCATGTTTGTCGTCAAGGCCGACGACGGCTTCGAGGTGGCTTCGGAGAACCTCTGGAATCTGGTGCGCAAATCTCACCTGTCGACCATGATTGTCGTCAACCGGATGCATCGCGAGCAGGCCGACTGGCGTGCGGTGATGAATGGTCTGAAGGACCGCGTCGAGGGCGTGGCCCCGTTGCAGTTGCCCATCGGCAATGGCGAGAGCTTTGAAGGCGTCATCGATTTGATCACCCTGAAAGCCTACAAGTCTACTGGCGACGAGTCCGTCGAGATCGACATGCCCGCCGACATGGCCGACGCTGTCGAAGAAGCGCGCGAGATGCTCATGGATGCCGCCGCGAGTGCCGACGACGACCTGACCGAAAAATACCTGGAGGAGTTGACCCTCAGCGAAGAGGACGTCATCGCCGGCCTGAAGAAGGGCACCCTCGAAGGCACTGTTTATCCAGTGTACTTCACCGACGCCGAGCAGGAAGTGGGCGTGCGCGCACTGTTGCGTTCGGCCAACAACCTGTTTCCCAGTTCATTCCACCGCACCCGCAGTGAAATGACCGGCACCCGTGCCGGCATGGATGAAGAAGCCTCGTTCACGCCGTCGGCCGATGGCCCCACGGTGGCCCTGGCCTTCAAGCGCCAGTACGAAGCCCAGGGTGGCGACGTGACCTGGATGCGCGTTTTCAGTGGCAGCTTCAAGTCCGGCGATACGCTGGATTGTGGTGATGGTCGCAGCAACGAGCGCATCGGCCAGCTGAACATGATCGTGGGTAAAAATAAGGAAAAGATCGAAGAGGTTACCGCCGGCGACATCGTGGTGGCTTCCAAGTTGAAGAGCACCCACACGGGCACAACCCTGGCCAGTGGCGTGGACTTCTGCTTCTTGCCAATTGTGTACGCGGTGCCCACCAGTGCCGACGCCATCACGCCGGTCACCAGTGGCGAAGAAGACAAGATGGCGGCGGGCCTGAACAAGCTTATTGACGAGGACCCGACCTTCAAGCTGATCCACCAGCCGCATCTGTCCCAGAGCCTGTTGGCGACCCAGGGCGAGATCCACACCAACTTCATCCTGGACAAGCTGAAGAGGCAGACCGGGGTGGTTGTGGAGCGCAAACGTCCGCGCATCGACTTCAAGGAAACCGTGCGTGGCACGGCCGAGAAGCAGGGGCGGCACAAGAAGCAGTCCGGTGGGCGGGGTCAGTTTGGTGACGTGCACCTGCGCATGGAGCCCCGCAAGCGGGGTGAAGGTTTCGAGTTTGCTGACGAGGTCGTCGGCGGCGTGGTGCCCACCAAGTTCATCCCTGCGGTGGAAAAGGGCTGCATCGAAACCCTGAAAGACGGCCTGATCGCCGGCTACCAGATGGTTGACGTCAGGTGTGCGCTGTTCTTCGGTTCGTATCACAACGTGGATTCGAGCGAGGCGGCCTTCAAGATGGCGGCCAGCAAGTGCCTCAAGGCCATGGCTGACGAAGAGACGGCCAAGTTGCGGCCGGTCATACTTGAACCGATCATGAGTGTGCGCATCGTCGTGCCCCAGGTTTATATGGGCGATGTGATGGGCGATGTGTCGACCCGTCGCGGTGCCATCCAGGGCAGTGAAACCGACGGACCTTACCAGGTCGTGACGGCGAACATTCCCGAAGATGAACTTTACCAATACGCGACGTCCCTGCGGTCATTCACCCAGGGCACGGGTATTTTCACCATGGAATTCTCCCACTACGCTGAAGTGCCGGGAGATGTCCAAAAGCGTCTGGTCGCTGAGCACAAGAAGACCCAGACGGCCGAGGAGTAGAAAGCCACATGGCGGGACATTCAAAATGGGCGAATATCAAGCACCGCAAAGGCGCACAGGATGCCAAGCGGGCCAAGGTATTCACCCGCTTGATTCGTGAGATAACCGTCGCCGCCCGTCAGGGCGGCGGCGATGTCGAGGCCAATCCTCGTTTGCGTTCGGCGGTTCTGGCCGGACGCAGTGCCAATATGCCCAATGATACCATCGACAAGGCCGTCAAGCGTGGCACCGGTGATATCGAGGGCATGATCATCGAGGAGATCAACTACGAAGGTTATGGCCCCGGCGGCGTGGCCATCCTGGTTGAATGCCAGACCGACAACAAAAACCGGACCACGGCCGAAGTGCGCCATGCGTTTGGCAAATACAACGGCAACCTGGGCAGCAACGGTTGTGTGTCGTACCTGTTCGAGCGCAAGGGCGTGATCATGCTCGATGGCGAGCAGACGGATTTGGAAACGGTCATGGACGCGGCAGTCGAAGCCGGTGCCGAGGATGTCGAAGAAGAAGGCACTCTCATTTCGGTGACCACGGCCATGGAAGAATTGCACGCGATCAGCCAGACCCTGAGCGATGCGGGCCTGCCCGTGACGTCGACGGAACTGGCCCAGATCCCAGCCACGCTCATCAAGGTCGAGGGCAAAGATGCGCTGACGCTGATGAAACTGGTGACGATCATGGACGACCTGGACGACGTGTCGGCGGTGTCGGCCAATTTTGACATCGATGACGACGTGATGGCCGAGATCGAGGACCAACTCTAAATGGGGGCCGCCCCCCGCCGCCAAGGTGAGGCCCGATGATTATTCTGGGTGTCGATCCTGGCTCGCATGCGACCGGTTATGGTGTGATCAGCACCGAACCGGTCGTTCGCATGTTGGCCGGTGGGGTGATTCGAACCTCGAGCAAGGCGCCGCTCAGCGAGCGCCTGCTGACGATCTACAACGAGTTGACGACTGTCATTGCGGCCCACGATCCGATGCAGATGGCGGTCGAGGACCTGTTCAACGCCAAAAATGCCCGCAGCTCCCTGATCCTGGGCCACGCCC
>DAOVTU010000457.1 GCA_030632925.1 Candidatus Krumholzibacteriia bacterium
CCGTCTTTGGCTGCCGGTTTGTTGGTACTCATTTGAAGCCGGTTCCTTCCTTGCTTCAATCGGTGAACAATGTCCTAGCTCAGGTTGTAGAAACAACGCCGGCCGGGATAATACGCCAGATCATCCAACTCTTCCTCGATGCGCAGCAACTGGTTGTACTTGGCAATGCGGTCGCTGCGGCACAGGGATCCGGTTTTGATCTGACCGGCATTGGTGGCCACGGCCAGGTCAGCGATGGTGTAATCTGCGGTCTCGCCGCTGCGGTGGCTGATCACGTTGGTGTAGCGGGCGCGCTTGGCCATCTCGATGGTCTCGAGGGTTTCGCTCAGCGAACCGATCTGGTTCAACTTGATCAGGATGCTGTTGGCGCAACCTTCACTGATGGCGCGTTCCAGTTTCCTGGGGTTGGTGACCAGCAGGTCATCGCCCACAATCTGCACGCGGTTGCCGATGGCCTCGAACATCTTGCCCCAGCCGGGCCAGTCGTTTTCGTCCAGGCCGTCTTCGATGGACATGATGGGGTAGTTCTCAACGAGGTCCTTATAGAAGGAGATCAACCGGTCAGCTTCCCAGTCTTCACCCTCGGCCTCCATGTGGTACTTGCCGTCCTTGTACATCTCGCTGGCGGCCACGTCCATGGCCAGCACGATGTCTTCGCCGGGCTTGTTGCCGGCCGCCTCGATGGCCATCATCAGGTAGTCCAAGGCCTCGCGGTTGCTGCCCAGGTTGGGGGCAAAGCCGCCCTCGTCGCCCACCGAAGTGGCCAGGCCTTTTTTGCCCAGGATCGTCTTCAGGGCATGGAAGATTTCGGCGCCGTAGCGCAGGGCCTCGCGGAAATTGGGAGCGCCCACCGGCATGATCATGAATTCCTGGATGTCGACGTTGTTGTCGGCGTGCGAGCCCCCGTTCAATACGTTCATCATGGGCACGGGAATGGTGCGCGCCTGCACACCACCGATGTACTGGTACAGCGGCAGGCCCACCGAAGCTGCGGCGGCCTTGGCCACGGCCAGGGAAACACCCAGGATGGCGTTGGCGCCCAGTTTCGATTTGTTCTCGGTGCCGTCCAACTCCAGCATGATGCGGTCGACCAATAACTGGTCCGTGGCGTCGATGCCCGTCAGTTCCTCTTCCAGATCATTGATATTGGCCACGGCGTTGAGCACGCCCTTGCCGCCATAACGATTTTTGTCGCCGTCGCGCAATTCGATGGCTTCATGCTCGCCGGTCGAAGCGCCACTGGGCACGCCGGCCCGGCCCACGCTGCCGTCTTCCAGGAACACATCGACTTCGACCGTGGGGTTGCCACGGGAGTCGAGAATTTCACGGGCCTGGATCGTTTGAATGAAGCTCATGTCATTTCTCCAAATTCGAAAGTTGCCGACGTTTGATTTCGACCGAATTCTAGGGGCGAGCCTGCCCTCTGTCAACCGGCCGTTGAGTCATCCAATTGGGCCTTGGCCGCCTGCCAACTGGCCTCCAGTTCATCGATGGAAGCTTCCTTCATCTGAGCGTCCCGGTCCCGGAAGTCGTCCTCGACCAGATGGAACCGGCTGCGGAAGCGCGTATTGGCCCGGCGCAGGGCCATGTCCGGCTGAATCTTGTACCAACGCGAGACATTCACGATGGAAAACAAGAGGTCGCCCAACTCGTGCTGGATGTGGTGGGAATCCCCCTCGGCCACGGCCTCCTTGAGCTCGTCCAATTCTTCGTGCAATTTGTCCCACACGCCGTCGATATCAGGCCAATCGAACCCCACGGCCGCCGCATCCTTCTGGTAGTTCATCGCCTGGTGCAGGGGCGAGGTGGCTGCCGGCAGGTCTTTCAAAGCCGAATCCCGCTCCGGATCCAACCCCTTGGCCCTCTTCTCCTCGGCCTTGATGGCGTTCCAAAGCTCCTGGCTCTGGCCCGTGTCGCGGGCTTCTTTATCCCCAAAAACATGAGGGTGCCGCCGGATGAGCTTCTCGTTCCCCAGCCGCGCGATGTCGTGCATGGTCACCGCTTCGGTCTCGTTCATGATTTCGGTGCAAAAGGCCGTCATGAAGAGCAAATCGCCCAATTCGTCCCGGGCGCCGGGCATGACCTGGGCCAGAGTGGCCTCAATCAGTTCGGCGACATCGTCCATGAGGTAGCGGGCGGCGTTGTGCAGGGTCTGTTTCTGGTCCCAGGGGCAACCGCCGGGGGCGCGCAGGGTGGTGATGGTCTTGAGCAGGGCTTCGAATTCGGCGGACATGAACAACCTCGCAAATGGGGGACCAGCGCAAAAAATCATGAGAACAGCCCCCAACCTATACCAAGCGGCAGAATTTTCAACACTGGCGCTCCCCCGCAGACCTGCTATCATGCGTGATTGCCCAACAAACGACTAAAATGAGCCCGGATAAGCTCCCAATTTGCTCCCACATCCGAAAGACGGACCGACACGTGACCGAATGGATCCGCATCAAAGGCGCCCGGCAGCACAATTTACAAAACGTCGACGTCGATTTTCCCCGGGGCGTGCTGACCTCGGTTTCGGGCCTGTCGGGTTCGGGCAAATCTTCCCTGGTTTTTGACACCCTGTACGCCGAGGGCCAGCGCTGTTACGTGGAATCGCTCTCCACCTACGCCCGCCAGTTCCTGGCCCGCCTGCCCAAGCCGGATGTCGACTGGATCGACGGCATCAGCCCCGCCATCGCCATCGAACAGCGCAACGCCGTCACCAGCGGCCGCAGCACCGTGGGCACCGTCACCGAAATCAACGATTACCTGCGGGTGCTCTGGGCCCGCGTGGGCAAAATCATCTGCCCCGACTGTGAAATCGAAGTCACCCGCGATACGCCCGAGTCCATCTGGCGCACCACGCGCAAAGAGCACGCCGAGGGCGAGTTGGTTTTGCTGTGCTACCCGTTGGAAATTTCCGACGCCGGCGTGGCCATCGGTTGGTGGGAGCCGCTGTTGGCCCAGGGTTTTCAGCGGGCGGTGCTGGGCACCGAGACCGTGCGTCTGGATGAAGTGGGCATCGCCGAGCGGGCCCTGCCCAAACCCGGCACCACCATCGACGTGGTGGTCGACCGGCTCAAGCTGGGGGCCAAGATCCGCTCCCGCTTCATCGAATCGCTGGAGATGGCTCTGGGCCAATCCGGCGGCCTGGTGGCCCTGCGCGACAAGGACCTCACCTGGCGCGATGAATTCTCGGGCCACCTGCGTTGCAACGACTGCAGCCGTGTTTTCCCTGAGCCGACGCCCCGCCTGTTCTCTTTCAACAGCCCTGAGGGGGCCTGCCCGGCCTGCAATGGTTTTGGCAACAAGCTGGAGTTCGACGAGGACAAAATCATCCCGGATCCGGATCTCAGTCTGCGCGAAGGGGCGGTCAAACCCTGGAGCACGGAGAGCTTCTCGCGGGACATGACCAGCCTGTTGCGTTTCTGTTCGCGCCACAAGATCCCGGCCGATTCGCCCTGGCACAAGATGTCCCGCAAGCACCAACTGCTGGTGCTCGAAGGCGGCGACAAATCGTACGCGGGGGCCATCCCGTTCCTGGAATTGATGCGCAAGGAAATGAAGCAGGGACACCACCGCTTCTTCACCCGCCGCTTCATGGGCGACACCCTGTGCCGGGCCTGTGAGGGCAGCCGCCTGCGGGCCGAAGCCCTGGCGGTGCGCGTGCAGGGGCAAACCCTCGGTGCCATGGGTTCGA
>DAOVTU010000230.1 GCA_030632925.1 Candidatus Krumholzibacteriia bacterium
CAATTTCCTGCTGCATCCTGCGCCTCCCGACGTACCGTTCGATGGAGCCCTCGACAATGACCCGGCCCAGAGAGCCCAAAGTGTAGGTCAGCACTGTCAAACCCGTGACAATCAGAAAAACTAAAAATATCTTGTCCGAACCATCCAAAACGCCGATTTCGCGGAATCCGACCGTGCTGACGGTGATCACGGTCATATAAAGAGCGTCGACAATGCTGTAGTCGTCCACCAGGACAAACCAACCGGTGCCCACCACCAGGACCAGCAACAGCAGCACCAGACCCCGAATGACGTTCCTAAAACTGACTTGTGAGTCGAACATGACACCTCCGTGTAGGGATAATGCATCCTAAGGTCTTGCACCGGGAAGGAAAAGGGACAAAATTGGCGGAACCTGAGTTATTATTACCGGGTATACAGCGGTCGGCCCCTGGGCCCCGCTCCTGACATCGAAAATTCAAATCACCTGCCCCGGTCGCAGGTGCGTTACAGATTAGGATGGTTGTTCATGCGACAGTTGATCGCCCGCACCGCACTGGCCCTGATTCTCACGACCCTGCTGGTCGCCCCGGCCCTCGCCCAGGTCATCAAAGTGACCCCCATGAGCCACGATTTTGGCGACATGAAACAGCAGCAGACCGAGACAACCAGAGTCACGGTGACCAACGAAGGGGCCGGCCTCCTGCAGATCCAGAACGTTGACGCAGACTGTGGCTGCACCATCCCGACGCTGAACAAGTACAGCCTGGCGCCGGGCGAAAGCACCGACATCATCATCGAGTTCAGCAGCAAGAAATTCAGCGGCAAGGTCCACAAGGTCATTCACATTGAAACCAATGACCCGCTCAACCCCACCGTCGATGTGATGGTCACCGCCACGGTGCACACGCCGTTGATCATCGACCCGGTTTCCCAGCGCCTGGGCTTTTCCCAGAGCCTGCAGGGCGAGACCATGAGCCGCCTCGCCACCTTGACCGCCACCGGCGACGAGCCTCTGGTCATCAGCGCCGGCAAGGCCCGCAAGGACCTGTTCGAGGTCAAGGTCATCAACAACCTCGATGGCAATCCCCAAATGGCCGCCGTTGAAGTCACCGTGCCCAGTACCATGGAGCCCGGTCGCCAGCGCGACAATGTGCGCATCACCACCAACATTGCCGAGTTCCCCACCCTGGACCTGGAGATGCAGGCCTGGGTCGTGCAGGAATTGACCGCCAGCCCGGCGCGCGTCACCTACCGTTTCAGGAAGTCCTTCCAGCAGTCAATACGCATCGCGCCCTTCCGCAAAGGGACTGAATTCAAGGTCACCAGCGTCGAATGCGACCTGCCTGAGATCAAGCTCGAGGTCATCGAAACGATCGTCAACGAAGAGACCAAGATCCTGGTCAAGGGCCAGCCCCTGGCCAAAACCGACGAGCGGGCCATCAAGTCCAACGGCCGCATGGCCGGCACCATCAAGGTGCATACGAACCTCGAACACACGCCCGTGCTCGAAATCCCCATCACGTACATGATCCGGATGTAGCATGGCCTTGAGCACACCGCCCCGCTTCGAACTGCATTTGCCCTGGTCGGTCTCCTTGAAGGAGGCCGGCCTGTTGCTCGTTGTGTCGATGTTGGCAACCGGCGGCTGGTGGCTCAGTAGTGGTGCCCGCCTGCCCCTGCAGGCCGACTCCACCGTCTACGAACTGGAGCTCGAGGCCCCCCTGCTTTCGGTCACCGAAGCCTTGACCTTCTACGACGAAGGCGTGCACCTCTTTGTCGACACCCGTGACGAAACCGCTGGCCAAACCATCCCCGGCTCCCTGTTCATCCGGGCAGCCACCTTCGACGACGACCTACTGGAGAACTTCGACTTCATGTTCCCCGAAGACGCCCTGATTCTTTTTGGCAATGGCAACCTGACGCGCACTTCGAATATTGCCGCACGGCTGAAAGCCCGCGGCTACGAGAACCTGCACATCCTGCAGGGCGGCCTGTCGGGTTGGCAAAGCGGCGGCGGCGACATTTCAGTCACTGACCAGTCGATCACTGACGAGTCGGTCACTGATCAGGGGGCGGGATCATGAGCGGTCTGCTGGTCTTGCTGTGTCGGTTGGCCGTCGGCGGTGTCTTCATCTACGCCTCGCTGGACAAGCTGGCCCACCCCCAGGCATTTGCCGAGGTCATCCACCACTACCGGATAGTCCCCATGGCCCTGTTGCACCCGGCGGCGTTGTTATTGCCCATGGTCGAATTCGTGGTCGGTGCGGCGCTGGTGCTGGGTCTGGGACGGCGCGGCGCGGCCCTGATCCTGGCGGTCCTGCTGCTGGTTTTCATGGGCGGCATCGGATCGGCCCTGCTGCGCAACCTGGACATTTCCTGCGGTTGTTTCAATACCGACGGCGGCCATGGCGTGGGCTTGTCCCTGCTTTGGCGGGACCTGGGACTGCTCCTGCTTTGCCTGCCACCGCTGCTGTTGCGCAACGGTGGGCCCGGTTTTGAGCGAACTCCACATAAATAATTGTCACCCTGTTTTCTCGTTTTTCATAAACACCTGTAAAACAATAACTTGCAGTGATAATGACAATCATCGCTAATTTGACATCGCGCTTTCACTGATTACATTTCAAACATAATCATAGCCGCTGCAGCGGCCCAACTGTCCGCTCTCAGGAGGATCCCATAATGCCGGCAATCGTCGATAAAGCCAAATGCAACGCTTGTGAAGAATGTGTGGAAGCCTGCCCCACCGAAGTCATCTCCATGGTCGACGGCAAAGCCTTTGTGAATGCCGAAGAATGCATCGATTGCGAAGCCTGTGTGGACGCCTGCCCTGAAGAGGCCATCAGCATGGTTGACGAGTAAAACGCGACTCCTGTCGCCGTTTGATTTGAGGGATGCCGAATATCGGTATCCCTCTTTTTTCGTTGGTATTTGGTTGTATATATTGCGTTGTCCCTCATATTAAGGCGATACAAATGGATTGGATTCCCGGAACGGACAGGCGCCCATCATGCAGTTCATTGGTTCATTGCTGTTTTACATCGGTATCGGGGTCGCCACGCTTTTTTTGCCGGTGCTGATGCTCGTCGGCCTGCTGGTGCCGCACATGGTGCGCCAGCGCATGCTCGCCCGCTGGTCCACCGGCATCATCACCATGCTGCGAGTTCTGTGTCGGGTCGACTACCAGGTCACCGGGACCGAGAATATCCCGCCCGATCCGGTTGTCATCATGTCCAAGCACCAGTCCACCTGGGAAACCTTCGCCCTGCAGGCCATTCTCCCGGCCCAGACCTGGGTGCTGAAACGCGAACTGCTGCTGATCCCCATCTTCGGCTGGGCCCTGGCCGTGGCCCAGGCCATCGCCATTGATCGGGGCAGCCCCAAGCAGGCACTCAACCAGGTCATCAACAAGGGCCGCGACCGGCTGGACAAGGGCCTCTGCGTGGTCGTCTTCCCCGAAGGCACCCGCATCCCCGTCGGCGAAGCCGGCAAGTACAATGCCGGTGGGGCGATGCTCGCCACCCGCACCGGTTACCCTGTCCTGCCCGTGGCCCACAACGCCGGCATGTACTGGACCCCGGGCCGGTTTACGATCCGACCGGGGACCGTGCGGGCCATTATCGGACCGGCCATGCCCACGACCGACCGCAAGGCCAGTGAAATCATCCGTGAAGTGGAACAGTGGATTGAAGGAGAAATGCGTGAAATCACACCCCAGGTTTAGCGCGTGGATCATCCTGATCGCCCTGCTGATGATGCCGCTTGCCGGCACAGCCACTGAACAAGCGGAGCCTGAGAAATCTGATCCTCCAGCGGATCGTCCGACTGGTCGTCCAACTGATCGTCCAACTGATCGTCCAACCATCGGCCTGGTCCTCGGCGGCGGTGGCGCCCGTGGCGCAGCTCACATCGGCGTGCTGCAAGTGCTCATGGAAATGAACGTGCCCATCGACTATGTGGCGGGCACCAGCATGGGCTCGGTCATTGGCGCGCTGCACTGTGTTGGCATGTCACCCGATGAGATCCAGGCCACCATCGAAGAAGTGGACTGGGACGACCTGTTCAACGACCGCCCCGAACGCACCCAACGCATCTACCGCCGCAAGCAGGACGACACCGCGGCCTTTCTGCCTCTGGAGTGGGGTTGGAAAAAGCGCATCGTGCTGCCCTCTGGTGCCATCTCGGGCCAGAAGCTGAGCTTTGCCTTCCGCGCGCCCGACCTGTACCTGCAAGGGCACGAGGGTTTCGACAACCTGAGCACGCCGTTCCGCGCCGTAACCACTGACCTGCAGACCGGCCAGATGTTTGTCCCCGAAGGCGGCAACCTGATGAAGGCCGTGCGGGCCAGCATGAGCATCCCCGGCGTTTTTCCGCCGGTGGACTGGGAGGGACGCCTATTGGTGGATGGCTATCTGGCGCGCAACCTGCCCGTCGATGTGGTCAAGGCCATGGGCGCCGACATCGTCATCGCCGTGGACGTGGGCGCCTTGCCGGAGGAAACCCATCCGGACAAATTGCACACCATCGGCGGCATCAACGAGCAGAAGGGCTACATCGGCGCCCGCCAGAACGTGGACCCGATGGTGGCCATGGCCGACATCGTGATCCAACCGGACCTGACCGGCATTTCGACGCGCGATTTCAAGCGCGCCGCCGAGACCATCGCTCCCGGCCGGGAGGCCGCCCTGGCGGTGGCCTTGCAACTGCGCGAACTGTCGCTGGGCCAGGAAGAATACATCGCCCACCTGCGGCGCCACAAGCCGGCCGAACACCCGCCCCTGATCATCAGCAGCATTGAACTGAACAACAAATCCGTTGCCAAGGATGACGCCATCCTGGACAACATCAAGCAATCGCTGGGTCAGGTATTGGACCTGGATCAGTTGAAATTTGATCTGGCCGCCATTTTCGATTTTGGCGTGTTCGAGTTGATCGATTTCCACCTGCGGCCCGCAGGGGACACCTACGTCCTGGTCATCGTGGCGATCCCCAAACACTACGCCCCCAATATCCTGAACTTCGGCATCTCCTACGCCGGTGGCGATGGCGGCAAGTCCGACTTCAGTTTCCGGATGCGCTGGACCCGCAACGAAATGAATGCCTACGGCGGCGAATTGCGCAGTGATGTCCAATTGGGCATGCTCACGGGGCTCTCCAGTGAATTCTACCAACCGCTCGGGCCGCGTCGGGTCCCTTTCTTTGCCGTCAAGGGAGGCTACAGTTATGGCCTTCACCCTTGGTATTTCAACCTCAGGCAGTGGGGCGAATATCGGGTCAAAAAGATCGAAGTGCAGCCGGATCTGGGCCTGCGCATCGCACACTATGGAGAAGTGCGGGCAGGATTTTTATACGGCCACCTCGAAGCCAGCGACCGCACCGGTTTGAGCCTGGCCGAATTCAACGGCCCCCGCGGTGGCTACACAGCCTCACTCAGCTTCGACATGCTGGACCTGCCGGTTCTGCCGCGCAGCGGTTGGAAGGCCCAGGCCAAGTACTACAAGGCCGACTCCGGTTTTGGATCCGGCCTGGATTACCATCGGCTGAGTGGCGCTGCCGGCCTCGCCCACACCTTTGGTAAGAACACCCTGCACATGTCCCTCAAGGGCGGCACCGATTTTCATTCGGGCATGCCCCAGTTCGACCTCTTCACCCTCGGGGGGCTGAGCCGATTGTCAGGTTTTCAGGAAGATCAATTGCGCGGTGAGGTTTTTGGCCTGGGCAAGCTGGCCTGGTACCGGAAAATTGCGGGCGCCACCAGCCCCTACGCCACTTCGTGGTTCATCGCCGCCCAGTTCGAAACGGG
>DAOVTU010000617.1 GCA_030632925.1 Candidatus Krumholzibacteriia bacterium
GGCTATGTGTTCATCACTGATCGCAAGATGGATCTGATCGTCACGGCGGGTGGCAAGAACATTGCCCCCCAGCCTATCGAAAACGCTTTTGCCACCAACAAGAACATCACCCAGATGGTGGTCATCGGTGACAAACGGCAGTTCCTCAGTTCGTTGATCGTGCCAGACTTCGAGGTGTTGCGGGAATTTGCCGAGGCCCAGGGCATAGGCGAGGTCAGTGACGCGGACCTGCTGAATCATCCGGCGGTCAATACGCTGTACGAGGGTATTCTGGAAGAATTAAACCGTGATCTGGCGGGCTTCAGCCAGATCCGCAAGTTCACTCTCCTGCCCCGTGAATTCACCCTTGAGGATGGCGAACTGACCCCGACGATGAAGGTCAAACGTTTTGCCGTAAACAAGAAGTACGAAGATGTGATCGCCGCGATGTACCCCGCGCCCCTGCCGGGCGAGGATATCTAGTGGGCGTTTTCGGTTCATGAGCAAGGCTACAGTGGCTTCCGAAAATTACTGGTACAGGCCCGTGGTGTGCACCACTGCGGGCCTGTTCGGCAATGTTGTCCTGTCGGCAGGCAAACTGGTTTTTGGTTTCCTGGCCGGCTCGGCCGCCCTGGTCGCTGACGGGTTCCACAGTCTGGCCGATGTGCTCAGTGATTTCGGCATCCTGTTGGCGCTGAAAGCTTCGGAACGGCCGCCAGACCAGAACCACCCCTACGGTCACCACAGCTTCGAAACCCTGGGCGCCATCATCGTGGCCGCCTTCATGCTGTTGACCGCGGGCTTGATCGCAAAATCAGCGGTGGAAAACCTCGTCCGGGGCGAGTTTCTGCATCCGGAATGGCCCGCCCTGGTGGCCACCATCGTTTCAGTTCTGATCAAGGAAGTGATGGCCCGCTACACCCTTTTCGTGGGACGCCTGCACAACAGCCCGGCGCTGTTGGCCAACGGCACCATGCACCGCTCCGATGCCATCAGTTCGCTGGCTGCAGCGGCGGGTATCGGCGGGGCCATGCTGGGGTGGGAGATTTTGGACAGCATCGGCGCCCTGGTCATCTCGCTGTTCATTCTGAAAATGGGCGTGGACCTGATGCGTGAAAACGTGATGGCCCTGATGGACACCATGCCGGACGATGAACTGGTGACGGAAATTGGTGTGGCCGCGCAGGCTGTCGGGTGTGTGCAGGAAGTGCGCAGTTTACACGTCAGGCAACGGGGTTCCTGGTACCTGGTGGACATCCGCATCGCCGTGCATCCGGACCATACGATCGAGTCGGCCCACGACATTGCCCACGCCACCGAAGACCGCATCCGCGAAGAAGTGGCCAAGGTCGCCATGGTCTTTGTGCATGTGGAACCCGGAGATCGCGCCAACTTCCAGCACTGTCAGGACCATCCGGATCTGGTGAGCCCACCGATAAGCCGACCCACGGGCCAAACCACGGACTGAGCAGCCTCTATTTGCGTTCTGAACGATTCCCCATCACGACCGTGAATCGCAGCGGATTGCCCTCGCGCAGGATTTCCACTTCCACCAGATCGCCGGGGCTGTGGGAGCGCAGCACCCGGGTAAAACTGGGCAGATCGATGATGTCCTGGCCCGCCATTTTGATCAGCACGTCGCCCTTTTGCAGGCCCGAAAGAGCGGCGGGGCTATTGTCAAAGACGCCCGCCAGTTTGTAGCCCTGGATATCTTCGGTGAAATCCGGCAACGAACCGAACCACGTGTCGCGATTGGCACCCTCTGTATCTCCCTCACGCAGTTTTTTCTCGGCCACCATGACCCAACTCAGCGGTTCCGGCGTGGCGCGTATCAGGTCCAGCAGGCGGTCGCTGTAGGCCGCCACTTTTACCAAACCTTCGGGCGAAAGCGTGTCCCACGTATCGGCGGGTCGATTGTACTGCACGTACGGTCCGCCGAAGACGAACAGGACGGGCACTTCGCGGGTGTTGAAGCTCATGTGATCGCTGCCCGACCAGCCCCCCTGCCCCAGGCTGAGGTCCAGGCCATCAGTGTTGGCGGCGGTAACGAGTGCGGGCAAGGCGGCCGCAGTGCCAATGCCGCTGACATAGAGGCGGTTGTCGGTCAGTTGGCCAACGGTGTCAAAATTGATCATGGCGTCGACGAGAGACAACTCGATGGGCGAGTGAGCCACAAAATGGCCGCTTCCCTGCAGGCCCACTTCTTCTCCGCCAAAGAAGACCACCAAAACACTGCGGCGGGGTTCATCATGGGCAGGGCGGGACCGCATCAGGTTGATCAGTTCCCAGACCACCGTCACGCCCGATGCGTTGTCGTTTGCGCCAGGGTAGTAGTCTTCCGGGCCCGGGGCCGGTGCGGCTCCGGCGACGGGCACGACACGGCCCAGGTGATCGAAGTGGGCACCGATGACGACAAAGCGTTCCGCCAAATCACCGGTTCCCCGCAGGATGCCGGCCACGTTGCGGTCCTGTTGGCCGGCCAGTTCATTGCCGGCCCAGCCTTGACCCGTGAGGTCAAAATCCTGGAACCAGGAGCCGCCAAAGGCAGGCTCGAGGCCCGCGGTGCTCAACCAGGTGGCCAAAGTATCGGCCGCCGCCATGAGTTCGGGAGTGCCGCTGCCGCGTCCGGCCAACACCGGGTCCGTCAGGATTTGCACTCGGTTCAGGAGGCGTTCACTGTCCGGTGCGTATTCAATTGCGTCTTGGGCCCAAACCGGCGCAGCGATCAGCAGAACCAGTATCAGACTCCAGCAGCCAAAATTTCGCAATACCCTCATCCCGAA
>DAOVTU010000229.1 GCA_030632925.1 Candidatus Krumholzibacteriia bacterium
AGCAAGTGGTGTGCACCCTCGACCAGGTCCGACTCGTTCACCAGAGTCCGCACCAGAGCACCCCGCTCGTCGTAGATACGCAGGCTGACAGGACCGCGGGCGGGCAGCGAAAAATCGATCCAAGTCTGCGGATTGAATGGATTCGGATAGTTCTGCGCCAGGGTTGTGACCCGCGGCAGGTTGTCTTCGTCCGGAGTCGCCGACACATCCAGCAGGGCCGCCTGCTGCGCCATCACCACGGGCGTACTTTTGCCGTGGGCCGCCCAGGAATCGTACAGTTCCTGGCCCAGGGTATTGGTCGTATTGGCATCCCGCAGGAACTCGATATAACCCTTGGAAGTGGTCTGGTAGTAGTACGTCACTTCGACTCGACGCGCGGTGCTCGGCAGGACGTACTGGGTATCGTCCCAATACTGGCCGTCGGCATAGGTGTAGGCCACGGGAGGCGATTGCACCGCTTCGAAGGCCGCGTTGGTGAACCCCCGCGGCGGAATCCGGTTGTCCGAATACACCGTATCGTTCAACGCAAAGTGGAATGAAGGCCCCGACGGCATACCCAGGAGAGGGCCCAGGCGAGTCGAGATGCCCGGCTCGATGTGGTAGATTTTGGCGTCCTCGTCATGGGCCAATTCACCGGTCTCGTTGTCGTAGTGGCCCGACTCGTAGACCTGATTGTCATTGGCATCGTAGGCCTCGATGTTCAACCAGGCGCGGCGCCCTTCCGGGTAGCCCGAAGGCAACTTGTGCCCGGTCTCGTTGGTGATGCGCACATTCACCGCCGGCTGGCCATCAACCGGCGTGATGGTCAATTCCATGGTCGCCGCCAGACTCAGCATGGCGATGGCGCGTTGTTTACCATCCTCCAGTGCAACCGGGTCCAGGTCAGGATAGAAGTCCAACAGGATATCCGGCACAAAGGTATTGCCGCCGGTCAGGTCATGCAGGCCCAGATCGCTGCGGGTCGGCGAGCTGGCAACATTCGAACCCACACCGGTCACATCCCGCATATGGCAATCCTGGCAGGTCGAGACCATGCCGTCGGGCTTGTCACCCGCGAACTGGGGCTGGTACACACCTGTGGTGGCGTACTCGCTGGCGCTCCATTCGCTGAAGGTGCGTTCGACCGGGAACATGTTGCGTTTGTTGCCATCGGGGTGGGCCGAATCCAGGACATCCACTTCGTAGACGCCAGGGGCCGAACCCGAAATGAACACCGGGTTGCTCACGTCATGGCAGGTGCCGCACATGTCGGCGCTGAGCATGAAGTCGGACTCCAGCCACTGATGGCTGGCGTCCACGTCGGAATACGGACCGCGGCGCACCGGCGCCGGGTCGTATATGAACTGGCCGTTGGCCGGGTCAAGGGGAATCACATCGAGGTCGGCCAGGATCTGCTCGTCCACCAGCGGGCTGATACCATCAACGTAGTGCGGCGAAACCATGCGGTGGCAGAAGTCGCACTGCACGCCTTCAAAATCCACATCGTTCAGCATGTCCATGCTGGTATCGATAGAGCGGCCGCCTTGCCAGCCACCCGGCGAATGGCAGCGGATGCACAGATCGCCCACCGCCGGCACAAATTGTTCGGCCACCACCACGGTCGCCCGGTACAGGGGATCGCGCATGGCCTGCCCCATCATGCTGCCCTGCCAGGTGTGGTAAGGCTCGACTTCGGCATCGTAGTTGGCGTGGCAGGCGATGCAAACCGTATTGGGATCTTCAAGTTCGTTGGAACCAAAGGGCTGGGTGCCCGACAATTCGAAATCGCGCAGCGTGGTCGGCACGACCCCGCCAATAAAAGCCGCCAAATTGAAGGCCGCCGGGCTCACGCCCTCGCCCACGTTGCCAGCGTTGTCGGTCGCCACGACTTTCATCAGGCTGTTGGGGCTCGGCAGGTTGGGAACAAACTGGGCGTAGGTGCCATCGTTGGGCAATCCCTTGGCCAGCTGTTTCCAGGTCAGGCCGCCGTCTCCGCTGAGGAACAGGTCCACGCCGGCGATGCCGTTGGCATCGATGGCCGTCCAGCTCACCGTGCGCACCGTATTGGGATCCCAGCTTTCGCCACCGGCCGGCGACAGCACCGTCACCACCGGCAGCACGTCATCGGTGCCACCACTGGGCGTCAGGAGGCCCACCAGGTCCGCCGGGTCCACATTGACAACATTCACGATGTTGTCGTCGGTCAGGCCAGGGTTCGTGGGCGTATTGGACCAGTTGGTGATGTCGGTGATTTCGATGTAGTTGTTGAAACCGTCGCCATCGGAATCCATGAATTCGATTGCGGCCATGGCTTCTTCGACACTCAGACCAGCGGCCAAGCCCACTTCGACTCCCAGTCCGTAGGGATTGCGGGTCGCGCTGCCGTCGAAGTCGAAGTGACAAACACCACAGTGACCGGCATTGCTGGGCAGGTCGTCCAGGGACGATCCGGCGGCCGTCGGGTAACGGTCAAAAAAAGCACGGCGGAAAGGATTGCGGGCTTCAGCAGCCGCAGGAATCAGCAGGACAATCAGCAAGGCTACAGACAGTAGCCGCGTGGCGAGACGACTAGACATAATGAACTCCAAGGTCTGACAGGGAACAGACAATGGGAGCGAGCACAACCCCACCCCAGGTCAAGAATCACGAACCGGAGACAATCTTGACAGAATCAGGACTATTTTTCAATCATATTTGAAACAGTGCATATTGAGTTGGGTTTTCATAAACCCTTATCTAATTTATTTCCTATGGGTTTTGGCTTATCGATAGTCATTTAAAATAGTGAAACCGACCCACCAAATATCAATACCGCCGTTTCCGGGGCCTGCGTGCATCTTCTGCAGCCCCTGCCGGGTCAACCGTTGAGCGCCAAGGCCAACACCTCATTCAATTGACGCAAGTTGTAGGGTTTGGCGACAAAGCCCGCCATGCCCGGCACGCCACTTTTGGCCCGGACCTCGGCTTCGTCGTGGCCGCTGGTCATTAGCAGCGGCACATCAGGTCGGATCACCCGCAGGCGCCGACTGGTTGTCGCGCCGTCCATGCCGGGCATGGTGTAATCCAGGATAATCGCGTCGACTTCTTCATGTCGTTGGCCGTACAACCGCACCGCATCGTAGCCATCAGCCGCCGAAAGCACCCGACATCCCAACCGACGCAGATAACTTTCGGCCACCGCCCGCACCCGCGGGTCATCATCGACCAGCAGGATGGTGCGGCCTTTCAAGTCGTAACTGATCTGGGCCGGCTCAGCCTTCGGGACTCCGGTCTCGGCCGCAATCGTTGGCTGGGCGGGCAGCCAAAAGGCCACCACCGCTCCCTGCTCCGGCTGGCTCTCGACCATAAAAGCGCCGCCGTGACTCTTGACGATGCCCAGGGCCGCCGACATGCCCAACCCTCGCCCAGCAAACTTGGTGCTCAAAAATGGTTCGAACATGCGCGACACCGTTTCCTCATCCATCCCGCAGCCCGAGTCGCGAACTTCGCAGAAGACATGGCTACCGGGAGAAAGTTCTTCACCGGCAGTCCACTTCTTCAAATCCTCTCGCGTCAGGTCCTGAACACCCGTGCGGATCATCACTTCGCCACCACCGGCCCCCACGGCCTCAGCCGCGTTGTTCACCATATTCATGATGACCTGACGGATCTGGGTGGAGTCTATGAGCACCGCCGGCAGTTGCTCGGCCAATTCAAAATGCACCCGGGAACTGCCCGACAAAGCCGCCTGCACCAGGTGCAGAATCTCGCCCACGACTCCGCTCAGGTCATGGGCTTCGGTGCTCGATGGCGCCGCCCCGGCATAGGCCTGCATTTGGCGACACAATTCGGCGGCCTGTTCGCCGGCATCCATGATCGCACTGAGGCTGTCCTGTTGCACGTCGCCGGCGGGAAGGTCATCGCGCAGCAGTTCGGCGTTGCCCATGATCGTCACCAGCAGGTTGTTGAAATCGTGGGCAATCCCTCCGGCCAGGACGCCAAGGCTTTCGAATTTTTGCGCATCCCGCAAGCGGTCTTCGACCAGGCGGGCCTCGGCCTGGGATTTGCGCCGTCCGGCAATGTCCCGCGCCACCAGCAGCACCTGGGGCTCGCCCAGGCCGTTCACAGGGCCCGGCAAAAGGGTCGAGCTCACCTCCAGGGGCATGACCCGCCCGTCTGGATGGAGGAATTCGGTTTCGTAAAGGAAGACGCCGGCCTCCCCCGCAAAACGCGCATCCCGGCGTTTCAGAGCCTCTTGCTGGGCCTCGGGCGTCATCAGGCTCACGCCCGACATGCCGATAATTTTTTCCCGCGGCAAGCCGAGCATTTCAATGCCGGCCCGGTTCACAAAAGTGATCTGGCCATTCAAATTGTGCCGGATGATCACATCCTGGGCCGTTTCAATCAGCAGGCGGTAGCGCTCTTCGGACTCGGCGAGGGCCTGTTTGGCCAGGTTCAGGTCGGTGATGTCGATAGTTGCCAATGCCATCACCTGGAAAGGGTCGTCCTCGGCCGGTATCCAGCCCTTGTTCAAGGTCTGGTATTCGCGGCCATCGAGGGCGCGGTAGCGGCACTCCCCTTCGTAGTAGCGGCGGCCTTCACCAATGACACAGATCAGGTCTTTGAAGGAACTGAGGGTCTCAGGTAGCACCAGCTTATCCAGCGAAACCAGAAGCTCGGCTTCGCAAGACGCCGCGTTCAGTTGCACCGCAACCCGATTGGCATGCAGGATCGATACCGACGAAATCACTTGCACGACAAACTGGGGATGAGCATCCAACCAGCTTCTGAATCCGCCGGGACCGGCTGCCGTCACCGCCTCTTTAATCATTGGTCGCACGGCAGCAAGGATTTCGATAAACAACTGCACCTGGGTGGTTTCAAGAACTTCCAGCCAGGCCGCCAAGTCCAGCGGTTCACCGGGCAAGGGACCGCCATTGTTGCGATCCCCACCGGCCGATTTCGCATCAAAGGGATTGTTCTTCATGATATCCTTTTGGCCTCGGCCGCCCCTTTCCAACGCCGGTGCACCCAAAACCATTGTTCGGGTCGTTCCCAAATGAACTGTTCCACCGCCGCGGAAATCCGGGCCGTAAATATTGCGATATCCTCGTCCGAAGCTGTCACGCCAGCCGGATCGAGGGGTTCCCCTATGTGTAGGACATGGTCGCCGTTCGGGCTGCGCAAAATGGCCACCGGGACCACGGGACAGCCGGTGCGCACCGCCAGTCTCGCCGCACCCGGCCACGTGGAAGCGGGCAAGCCCAGAAAATCCGTGCGCACGCCTTCCCGACCGGCATCCTGGTCTCCCAACAAAGTGACCAGCCCCCCACTTCTCAGATGTGCCAGGACAGCCCGTCCCGATTCGTCCATGGGCACCGTGGCGATGCCATGACCGGCCCGTTTGCGTTTCAGGTAACGATCGAAGCGCGCGTTGCGCATGGGCTTGATCACATCCAGCACAGAATAGCGGTCAGCGAGGATTCGGCCACCCAATTCAAAATTGCCCAGATGAGCCGTGACCGCCAAAACACCTCGCCCCTCGGCCATGGCCTGGTCCAGGGCTGACCAACCGGGAGCCACCGTCACCCGGGCTGCCAACTGAGCCGGGTCGGTGCAAAAAGTCTCGGCCAACGTTTCGCCCAGATGTTCGTAAACACGCCCCGTCAGGTCGAGGATTTCTCGCGGCGTTCGGTCCGGAAACACGGCCGCCAGTTGGCGCCGCACCACCTGCTTGCGGAAACCCAGGACCGGCCCCGTCAACCATCCGGCCCGCCGGCACAAATGGGCAGACCAACTCGTCGGCAGCCTCGACAAGCCACCGACTGCACTCCT
>DAOVTU010000297.1 GCA_030632925.1 Candidatus Krumholzibacteriia bacterium
GGCAACGATTTTGGAGGCACCGTGGTGCGCATTGCCCAGAAGGCGCGCGCCGTCGGCAGTCACCTGATCCGGGCCACCCAGCGCCCGAGTGTTGATGTGCTGACCGGCGTGATCAAGGCCAATATTCCCTGCCGGATCGCCTTCCGGGTGATCCAGCACAACGACTCGCGCACGGTGCTGGACATGAACGGCGCTGAACAATTGCTCGGCCACGGCGATATGCTGTACCTGCAACCGGGACGCGCCTTGCCGGTGCGTGTGCACGGTTCGTTTATTGATGTGGACGAGTGTGAAGCCATCGCCGCCCATTGGCAGCAATACCGCGACCACACCGAAGAAATCAGCCTGCAGGAAAATCCTGCGGGTGGGGGCATGGTCACCGGCGAAGACGACATGTACGAGGCAGCCCGCGAAGTGGTGGTCATGCACCAGAGCGGCTCGACAAGTTTGCTGCAGCGTCGCCTGCGCATCGGCTACACCCGGGCAGGCCGCTTGATGGACATGCTCGAAGAAGCCGGTGTGGTGGGTCCGTTCTCGGGCAGCAAGGCCCGCGACGTTTTGATCAAGCCGGAAGACCTGCCGGAAATGAATGAGGGACAAGGCTGATGAAGAAGGTGTTCTGCGCGACCCTCGGGTGCGACAAGAATCTGGTCGACTCCGAGGCCCTGCTGGGCCGGTTCGCGGTCAAAGGCGTGCAGCCGGTGGATGATCCGGATGTGGCGGATATCTGGGTGCTGAACAGTTGCGGCTTTATCGACGCGGCGCGGGCCGACAGCGAGACCGCCCTGCGCGAATTGTGCGATGCCAAGGAAGACCGCACGCTGGTTGTCTGTGGCTGTTGGTCGCAGGAGCACGGCACCATGATCCAGGAACGCTTTCCCGAAGTGGACATCGTGGCGGGCGTGGGGCAGTTCGACCAGGTGGTGGCTGCCTGCACCGGTGCTGAGCTGGTCGAAGAAGGCTCGCCGCCGCCAGCAAGCCCTTTCGAGATGGCCGGGGCCGCACCCGTGGTCGAATTTCCTACCGAGCCCCTGATCGATGATCCCATGGCGGTGCACTACACCGGGATGCTGGATCGTCCGCTACTGACGCCGCCCCACGTGGCCTTCGTAAAGATCGCCGAGGGCTGCAACTGCGCCTGCACATTCTGCCGCATCCCGATGATTCGCGGCAAGCAGAACAGCCGGCCCCGGGCCGAGCTGGTGCAGGAAGTCAACGGCCTGGTGGCCCGCGGCGTGACCGAGATCCAGTTGGTGTCCCAGAATACCAGCGACTTCGGTCGCGATACGGGTGAAAAGCTGTACGATCTGGTGCGCGATCTGAACGATGTGCAGGGCCTGCGCAGCATCCGCCTGCTGTATTTGTACTCGGGCATGGTGTCGGTGGACGACCTGCGCCGCCTACTGGATCTGGAAAAAGTGGCGCCGTATCTGGACCTGCCCATTCAGCACGCATCGCCCCGGATTCTCAAGGCCATGAAACGGCCCGGGGGCGATAAATCATCGCCGGCATTCTTTCAGGCCTTGCGCGAAGGTCGGCCTGATCTGGTTTTGCGTTCGACAGCCCTGTTGGGCTTCCCGGGCGAAGAGGACGAAGATGTTTCCGAGTTGGCCGATTTTCTGGCTGCCGTGGAATTTGATCACCTGGGTGCCCACAACTATTCGGCGGAAATCGGCACGCCATCGGCCAAAATGCCCAATCAGGTGCCATCCGAAGTGACGCTGGATCGCTCGGCCCTGATCATGGATATGCAGACGGACATCAGCCTGCGGCGGCAAGAGGCGCGCCTGGGCCAGACTTATGACGTGGTTGTTGACCACATTGTACAGCCCGGCCCGGACGATGTGCACGGAGTGGCCGAAGTGCTCGAGTCGCTCGGCGAAGGCACGTGGCAGGATGAACGGGAACGCGCAGCCCTGGCTGGTGTAGTGCAATCCGGAGTTTCGTTTGCGGTCGCCCGGAGCTATCATTTCGGCTACGACCTGGACGGAATGGTACTGATGCCTTTGGGTGAGGCCGGAAAAGGCGAGAGGTTGCGGCCCGGACAGTGGCTGCAGGCCGAATTTCGGGCCGTGACGCCTTACGATGTGTGGGCGACACCGGTCACTGGAAATTAGGAAAATTAGGAAAATCAGGAAAAATTAGGAACAATTGAAAATGACCTTTGACGAATCAGGAAGGGCAAACATGCCGCGGGTGAAACAAGGTTTTCTGCTCAGTATCATGTTGATGGTGGCTGGAACATTGGTGGCGATGGAGCCGCCGGTTTGGCCCGAGTCGGCCGCCGGATTGCCGGCCAGTACGACCAGCCACACCGTGCGCACCAACCTTTGGCTGACCGAGGCCCTGATGGCCGAAGTTGTCAACGCCGCGGCAACCGTGATGCCGCCAGCGCCGGCTGCGGTGCGCCTGGTGGCGATGCGTGATGATGCCCGCAATGACAACCTTCAAGCTCTAGCAGCTGAACATTTGCGCGCCAATTTCGTTGAACTCTTTGTTCTCGACGAAGACCCATCCCGGCAAGGCGCTGTTGATTATGTTTTTGGCTACAACGTGGAGAGCATCAAACTGATCTACCCGGACGTGGGACGAACCCTGGGCATCTGGCGCCGCTGGGTGGCCCGTGAAATGAAGGTCTCGGTGCTGGTGGAAATCTCGGAAGAGTCTTCCGGGCGGCTACTGCTCAACAGCCGCATCGAAAGAAAATTCGGCGACCGCTTCGACAGCGGTGACTTTGGCGATGTGGACGACCCCGAATACACGTTCACGACAGCTGAAACCCTGGAATCCGGCTGGAAGAGCCGCATGGAAGAGATCGTGGTGCTGGGCACCCTGGCTGGCCTGGTGGCCATCTATTTCGCCAATACCGGCGACTGATACCTGGCAGGCCCCAGGGCCTGACTCTGGAGGAATTCGTGAACGACCGAATTGGATTGTGGATGACAGTTTTCCGGAACCATCGCTTGGTGACCGGCGGCCTTTTTGTTCTGCTGCTGGCCGGCTCGCTGCTGAGCGCCGGTTGCGCCGCCAAGAACCCCCATCAGGCCGGCTCCTTTCAACGCGGAGTTTTCTTTGCCGAACAAGGCAAGGATTTGCAGGCTGTGGGGGCCTTCGAAAGTTTCGTGCGGCACAACCCGCTGGACAGTCTGGCGGCCGAAGCCCAATATCGCAAAGCCATGACTTACATGGAGATGCAGGAATATCCGCTGGCCTCGGTGGAATTCCAGATCATGCGCAAGGACTACCCGACCAGTCCTTTTATCGAAGATGCCTTGTTTCAGGAAGGCAAAGCCTACCTGTTTCAGGTTGGCCGGGTCGAAAGAGACGTGACCGGTGCCCACGAAGCGCGCCTGCAGTTCCTGCAGTTCAGCCAGCAATATCCGGGTAGCAGGTATATGCCCGAAGTCGTGGAATACATGCAGGATATCAGCGACTTGATGGTTCGCAAGCGCATCGAGCAGGTCAAGATCTACGGCCAACTCAAGCGCTACTCGGCCATCGCCATCGTGCTTGATGACATCATGATCGAAGAGGCCGGCAGTTCACTGATTCCCGAAGTGATGTGGCGCCGGGCCGCGGTTGCCGAACGGCTGGACGACCCCGATACGGCGGCCGATATGTACGAGAAGTTGATCAGCCTGGGTGATAGCAACGAATATCACAAGCGGGCTGTCTCGGCGTTGCGCAAATTGGACGAATTCGAAGACGAAGAGGACGATTTCGAGGACGAAGACAGCTGATTTTTGACCAGACCGGTCGCCGGAGGGGAGGATGACAATGATCCGAGCGCTTCTCGGGGGCTCATTCGACCCGGTCCATGAAGGGCATGTCGCCATGGCGCGACACGTTCTGCAAGCGAACCTGGCCCAGATCGTTCACGTGACTCCTGCCTGGCTTTCCCCACACAAGAACCAGTCTGTTGCGTCGGCCGCACATCGCCTGGCCATGGTGCAATTGGCCTTTGCCGACCTGCCGGATCTGGTCGTCGATACCCGCGAAATGGATCGCAGCGCAAGCTGCTACACCATCGACACCATGGCAGACATGCAGCGGGAATTTCCAGATGATCAATGGTTGTTGGTCGTCGGCGGCGACAACCTGACGAGCTTTCGACAATGGCATGACCCGCAACGTTTGCAGGCCTTGGCCCGCATTGCGGTGCTGGGCCGGCAGGGGCACGAATCATCAGCTGAGGCCGTGAAAACCGCTGGCCTGGATACCGCCCGGGTCCACATCGCCGCAGACTTCGACCAGCCCGTGTCATCCACTGCCGTCCGTGCTATGTTGAGGGCAGGTCCGACCACGGTGGACCAGTTGGTCGCCGGGGGCATTTCGCCGGCCGTGGCCGCCTACATTTTTGAATACCGACTCTACTTCCCCGACCAGAATGGTGAGACCCGTGTCCCTGATCCTGATTGATGGCGCCGCTCTTTTTTATCGCTCCCACTACGCCTTTGCCAACCGTCCGCTGACTTCACCCACTGGTGAAACAACCAGTGTGGTGTTCGGCTTTTTCAATTCCATACTGCGCCTGATCGACCGCTACGATCCCGAAAAAATTGCGGTGGTTTTCGACAAAAAGGGCAAAGTGTTCCGGCACGACATGTACCCAAAGTACAAGGCCAATCGCAAGCCCATGCCGGAGGAGTTGGCCGAACAATTGCCCCGCTTGCGTGAAGTGCTTGAGGCGTGGGGCATCACCATCGTGGAAAAGGATTACTACGAGGCCGACGATCTGATGGCCACCATGGCCAAGCGTTCGGCCGGCGTGGTGGACAAGGTCTGGTTCTACACCGGCGACAAGGACTTCATGCAGCTGCTGGACGAGCGCTCTGGCATGCTGAAGCCCGGCCGCAAGGGCGAGAATGTGGCAGCCTTCACCGCTGACGATGTGCGCCAGGAATACAAGATGGAGCCGGCCGAC
>DAOVTU010000473.1 GCA_030632925.1 Candidatus Krumholzibacteriia bacterium
AGGTTGTCGGTGGTCTGGTAGGTGGCGTTCATTTCACGGGTCAGCAATTCGGTCCAATTCATGGCTTGTCTCCCAACAATGTTTTTTAACGATGGCCTGCGGGGGCAGAAACAAGATACACAAACACGGGGCGAAAAGAAAGCGAAAATGCGGCACCCACTTTTCAATCGCAACCCGTTGAGGTATATTGGTCTTTCAAATCAACGCGGTTAACCTCGCCCGGAAATCGCACCAATATGACCAGATTTCGTAACAAACTTTCGCTTATGATCAGGTGCGTTTCTCTCCTGATGCTGGCGTCTGCCAGCCAGGCCGCCACGTTCACGGTCGACCCCCACGGCAACGCCGATTTCCTGAACATCCAGGAAGCCCTTTTTGCCGCCAACCACGGCGATGAAGTCGTCGTCATGCCCGGTGTTTATCTCGAAAATTTGATCATGACCAGCGGCGTTCGCCTCAGCAGTCTCGAAGGGCCCGACACCACCATCATCGACGGCCAGGGCCACAAGTGTTTCGAGATTGCCCAAGCCGCACCGGGCACGGCGGTGGTCGGCTTCACCATCACCAACGGCGGCTCCATGCAGGGTGGCGGATTTTGGGTTTTTGACAACTCTGCCGTGGAAATCGCGGACAATGTCATCAGCAATTGCCACGTGGGATACGAAGGCGCCGGCATTCATGTACAACGCTACAGCTACGCCAACATCCACCACAACCGTTTCGTGAACAACAGCTCTCCTTTGACGGCGGCCATCTCGGTCATCGTCTATTCGAGCGCTGAAATCCGGTCCAATGTCTTTCTGGAAAACAGCAGCGAAACCCGTGGGGCGGCCATTGGCGTGCACGAATCCCATGTCGAAGTGGTCGACAACATGTTCCTCGACAACAGAGGCGGCCAGACCACGGGCAACGTGGATTTCTACAAGGCCACGGGAAGAATATCCAACAACGTTTTCCAGGGCAATACCGGCACCGATGGCGGAGCCAGTTGCGTGGCCATCCGGCATGCCAGTTCCCGGGTCACGGTCGTGCGCAATGTTTTTGCCAACAATACGGGCGGTCCCGCCTTGCTGACCGAGGCCTGCCAGGCGGTGTCCTGCAACATTTTCTGGGAAAATACGGCCGATCATGCGGGGCTGTGCCCGCCGATCGGGCAGGAGGGCAACATCAAGGCCGATCCCCTGCTCTGTGGTGAACATCGGGGCCAGGTCAGGGCAAACTCGCCTGGCCAGACCATCCGTTGCGGCCCCATTGGCCTGACTTGTTGCTCAGAATGCGAACATTAGGCTTTTTAGAGGGTTTTTGTGATATAATCATAAATCTCTCGACCGGAGACCAATCCGACCATTGCTCAACCTGATTGGCTGTCCATGACGCGGCCCGTTTTTCTGCTCTTGATCCTCACCCTCGTGTGGCCTCTGGCCAACGCATCGGCTGTGGACCGGACTGCCAACGACTACGTTGATCTGCGCGGAGATCTGCTCAATTTGCCTTACGCGGCCGAGATCATTCCCCGACTCATTCCCACCAACAAAAGCCACCACGCGGGCGGGCAATCCTTTCTCTTTGCCGACTTCAACGAAGATGGCCAGGATGACCTGATCCGCGCGGATTCTACGGGGCTGTTGGTCGAAGATCTGGCCGACTCCAATCGTGTCCTGGCCCGGGTCGAGTTGGACCCTGAGTATGCCCACATTGGTGCCCCGGCCTTCAATTTGACGACGTGTCCGGACCTGAACCTCGATGGCCTGCGGGAGATCATCGCCATCGGCCACACCGACGACAATATGACTTGGCAGATGTGGGTGCTCGACGGCATAGACCTGAGCATCATTTCGACCACGATCCTGCCGGCCGGCCGCGATGTGCGCAAGGACGGCCGCTGGGACGGCATTTACCGCCACGCCAATTGCCTGCCTGCCACAGCGAACAGCCAACGCCCCCTGTTGATCCTCACCTGCAATGTGGGCCACGACCGCGATGGCCGTGGGGTATTGGGCATCAACCCTCTTGATGGGCAGATCCTCTGGCAACACGAAGTCGCCGGGGTGCCGCGCACCGACAGCCTCGTGGCCGGTGATCTGGACGGTGACGGGCGCAACGAAATTGTCCTGGCCCTGGAATTGTCGAGCCTGCCCCGGGGTCGTGAGGTCAACGGGTACCTCGAAAGCGAGTCCCAGATTATTGTCCTGAACGATGACGGCACGCAACGTTGGGTGGCGGTTGTCTCCGAAGGCCCCGGTGGCTGCGAAGTGGCCATTGCGGACGCCAACGGAGACGGCCAACCGGAGGTCATCGCCACCCACTGGACCACGCCGCTGCCTTCGGGCGGGGTGCACATCTGGAACCTGTCCGGTGAATTGCTGGACCAGTACCACAGCGATATGCAATTGACCGGTATTGAGGTTCTCGACTCTCCGGCCCAGAAGGTGCCGGCGCTGCTGGTCTCCACCTCCATGGGCATGCTGGAAGTGCTGCGTTTCGAAGACAACCACCTGGCCCGTGAATTGAACCTGGAATTCCCCTATGGCTGCGCCATCAACGGCGTGCTGGACCTGCTGCCGGAATTTGGCCCCGAGGTGGTGGTGACCGACAAGTCCGGCCGCACCGTGATACTGAGCGGGGATTTTGAACCCCTGGCCCAGTTCGTGACCTCGCCGGTGGCCTGGCGTGGCCGAGCCGGCTCGCTGAAGGATGTCGACGGCCGGCGCGAGCTGTTCCGCGTTGGCGTCAGGGAGGGCACCATCGGCTTCCATGCCGTGCCGGTAGCCGTGGCCCTGGCCTATCCGGTGCTGGCTATCGTGGTGGTGATTTCGGTGGCGCTGATTGTCATGCTCTGGCTGGGCCTGCGACACCGGCGGCGGAAACTGGACCCGGATATCAAGCGCGAAGTGCGCTTGCACCTGTTGGAAAGCCTGCAACTGTCCCGCCACGGCGACATCGCTCCGCTCAATTCGGTGCGGCGCCTGAATTTTTGCCTGCGGGCCCTCAAAAGTGACATCGGCGACACCTCACGGGTGCGCATCCGGCTGGGCGAAATCCTGACGGAGTGCCAGGACGCCTCCTTGCCCCACCTGATCGGTATCATGGATCGGGCGCGCCTGGCGGACATGGATTCCCACACGGTGAAAAATGTCGATCATGACCTGACGAAAATTCACCGACTGGTGCAGCAACTCGTGGGCGTGGAAGACCTGATGAACCCAAGCGAGCAACTGGTCACGGACTTGTACAAGGTGGAAAAAGACGCCGAACGCAATTTGCGCAAACTGCGGCAGGACGTGGCCGCCTATTTCCAGGCCGATCCGCGCCTGGCTCTTGAGCGGGTATTGCTGGCCAATCAGGAGCGCCTCAAGATGTCGGGGATCCGACTGGGGCAGGCGGAAAAAGTCATGGCGGCAGCAGGAGGCTCCGATGCTGCGGTCAACCTGCCGACCATCTCTCAACCCTTGCCCGCCGGCACCTTCTGCCAAATCGATACCGAGGATCTGGTTCAGGTGTTGGACAATGTCATCGCCAATGCCACGGCGTCCATGCAGAACGCGGACCTCAGACAGTTGGGCATCACGCAACAACTGGTCGACGGCATGGTGCTGATCGATGTGACAGAT
>DAOVTU010000077.1 GCA_030632925.1 Candidatus Krumholzibacteriia bacterium
ATCACCCGGTGCAAAATCTGCTCACCACGCGCATCGAAACCACCAGCCAGAACCACAACTACGCCGTACCCCTGGAAAGCCTGGCACCGGCCGTGGCCATCCCCACCCACATGAGCCTGAACGACAGCTCGGTCGAAGGGCTGCAGGCTGTGGAGCACAGCGCCTACTCGGTGCAATACCACCCCGAAGCGGCCCCCGGGCCCAGCGACAGCCTGTACCTGTTCGCCCGTTTCACCGACCAGATGCTCCAACGCCGCACAACCGCCGCCAACCCGGAAGTGAGCCAACATGCCGCGTCGCAGTGATCTCAAAACAATCATGATCCTCGGCAGCGGCCCCATCGTGATCGGCCAAGCCAGCGAGTTCGATTATTCCGGCACCCAGGCGGTCAAGGCCCTGCGCCAGGAAGGCTACCGGGTGGTATTGGTCAACAGCAACCCCGCCACGATCATGACCGATGCCGAATTGGCCGACGCTACGTACATCGAACCCTTGACCGTCGACATGGTCGAAAAAATCATCCTGGCCGAGAAGCCGGATGCGATCTTGCCCACCGTCGGTGGCCAAACGGGCCTGAATCTGGCCATGGAGCTGGCCGAGCAGGGCGTATTGGAACGGCACGGGGTCGAATTGATCGGCGCCACGCCCGAGTGCGTGCGCCTGGCCGAAGACCGGCAGGAATTCAAGGTCGCCATGGCCGCCATCGGGCTCGAAACGCCGCACAGCATCCTGGTTACAGACCCGAACATGGCCGCCGAAGCCATGGCCACGATCTCCTTCCCCATGATCCTGCGGGCCAGTTTCACCATGGGCGGCGCCGGCAGCGGCATCGCCTACGACGCTGAACAATTCGAAAACCTGCTGCGCGAGGGCCTGAACGCCTCGCCGGTGAGCAGCGTATTGGTCGAAGAGTCCGTGCTGGGCTGGAAGGAATACGAGCTCGAAGTGATCCGCGACACCGCGGGCAACGGCATCATCGTCTGCAGCATCGAAAACTTCGACGCCATGGGCGTGCACACTGGTGACAGCGTGACGGTGGCCCCGGCCCAGACGTTGACCGACCGTCAATATCAACGCCTGCGCGACGACGCCCTGAAAGTGCTCGACGCCGTGGGCGTGGTCACCGGTGGCAGCAACGTGCAGTTCGCGGTGGACCCCGAATCGGGCCGCGTGATCGTCATCGAAATGAACCCGCGGGTGAGCCGCAGCAGCGCTCTGGCCAGCAAGGCCACCGGTTATCCCATCGCCAAGATCGCAGCCCTGCTCGCGGTAGGCTACACCCTGCCCGAGTTGCCCAACGAAATCACGGGCACCAGCAGCGCCTGCTTCGAGCCGAGCATTGACTACACCGTGGTCAAAGTCCCGCGCTGGGCCTTCGAGAAATTCCCCGGCACGCCCGACCTTTTGGGCACCACCATGCAGTCGGTGGGCGAAGTGATGTCCATCGGGCGCACCTTCCGCGAGGCTTTCCAGAAAGCGCTGCGCTCTTTGGAACTGGATCTGGATGGATGGGAAAGCCAATCGAGCGGACGCGATCTGGACCAGTTGCAAAAGGATTTGGCCTCGCCCAACCAGGGCCGCCTGGTGGATTTGCATGAAGCCTTCCGCCGCGGGCTCGAGCCTGAACAACTGCACCGCGTGACGGGTATCGACCCCTGGTTTCTGGACAACCTTGAACGCCTGATGGAAGTCGAAGGGCGCCTGCGCGGCTTCACCCTGAACGAACTGCCGCCGGAACTCTTGCGCGACGCCAAACGCGAAGGATTCAGTGACCGGCGCATCGCACGCCTGCTGCAGTGGGGTGCGGAGCAGGCGGCCACCGCAGACACGGGCGAAACGATCCGCAAGCGCACGGCCCTGGTTCTGGCCGCCCGCCAGGCCCAGAACCTGACGCCGGTATTCCGCCGGGTCGACACCTGCGCGGCAGAATTTGCCAGCGAAACCCCTTATCTGTACAGCACTTGGGAAGATGGCCCCTGCGAGGCCCGCCCCACCGACAAGCGCAAGGTCATCGTCCTCGGTGGCGGGCCGAATCGCATCGGGCAGGGCATCGAATTCGACACCTGCTGCTGCCACGCCGTGCAAACCCTGCGTGCCGAAGGCGTCGAAGCCATCCTGGTAAACTGCAACCCCGAAACGGTGAGCACCGACTACGACCTGTCGGACCGGTTGTACTTCGAACCTCTGCGTTTCGAAGAAGTCATGCACATTGTCGATGTCGAAAAACCCGAAGGCGTGATCGTCACCCTCGGTGGACAAACACCCCTGAACCTGGCCAGCGCCCTGCACGATGCCGGCGTAAAACTGCTCGGCACCGGAGTCGAAGCCATCGACCGCGCCGAAGACCGCGACCGCTGTGGACGCTTGCTCAACGAGCTGAACATCCGCTTCCCCGAGGCCGGCAGCGCCTTCGATATCGACACCGCCCTGGCCACCGCCACCAAAATTGGCTATCCAGTTATGGTGCGCCCAAGCTATGTTCTGGGTGGACGCGCGATGAGAGTCGTGTACGATGACAACGAACTGCGGCGTTACTTCGAGGAAGCTGTGAAGGTCAGTGGCAAGCACCCAGTGCTGATTGATCAGTTCCTCGAAGACGCCGTGGAATTTGATGTCGATGCTGTGTGCGATGGCAAAGAAGTTCTCATCGGCGGCATCATGCAGCACATCGAAGAAGCGGGCATCCACAGCGGCGACAGCTTTGCCGTGCTCCCTCCCTACAAGACCACCGATGTTGAACTGGCCACCATGCGCAATCATACCCGCCGCATCGCACGCGCCCTCGGCGTCGTCGGCCTGATGAACATCCAGTTTGCCAGCTACGGTGGGCAGATCTTCGTGCTGGAAATCAACCCCCGCGCCTCACGCACCGTACCTTTCCTGGAAAAGGCGACCGGCGTGCCCTTGGCCGATATCGCCACCCGTTGCATGCTGGGCATCAGCCTGTCCGACCAGGATGTCGCTGAGGCCCGTCTCGGTGAACGGGTCTTCGTCAAAGGGCCGGTCTTCCCCTTCCGCCGCTTCCCCCGCACGGACCACCTGCTGGGCCCGGAAATGAAGAGCACTGGCGAGGTCATGGGCATCGGCCGCGATTTCGGCGAAGCTTTTGCCCGCGCCCAACTGGCTACCGGACAAGGGCTTCCCACCAAGGGTACAGTCTTTATAAGCGTCAACGACAACGATAAGGACACCGTGTTGCCCATCGCCGCAGACCTCGACAGTCTGGGGTACGACATGCTGGCCACCGGCGGCACAGCGCGCTATTTGAACGAAAAAGGCATCAAGGCCGCGACAGTGGCCAAGGTCGGCGAGGGCTCGCCCCACATCGGGCAACTCATCCGGCAGGGCGATGTGCAGATGGTGATCAATACGCCTCTGGGCAAGCGCAGCCGCTACGACGAAAGCGCCATCCGGCGGGAGTCCCACGCCCTGGACATTCCGTGCATCACGACCCTGTCGGGTGGCCGGGCGGCCGTCGATGGGATCCGGGCCCTGCGTCGCGGGCTGGACGAAGTGGTTTCACTGCAGAAGCTGCGCAGCTAGTCGGAACACTCGCGCAAAACCTTGCGCAACTGGTCAGCCACGAAGGGTTTTTGCAGAAAGAAAGTCGGTTGGTCGGAGCCAAAACCCTTGGTGATGTCTTCGGCGGGAAAACCACTGCAAATGATAATGGGCACCTCGGCATTCAAGGCCCGGATTTCCTTCATGGCCTCCTTGCCATCCATAATCGGCATGGACAGGTCCAGCATCACGACATCGATTTCCGCACCGCGGTCCTGGAATATCTCCACTGCTTCCTTCCCGTTCGCCGCCGGCAGCACCTCCTGCCCCAAATAATCCATGAATCGTTTCACGATTCGGGCCACGCTGATTTCATCTTCGGCTATCAATACCGTCATGGATTTCAGCTTCTGACCGGGGCTTGCGGAGTCAGATTCAGGTTCACTCGCTACCAATTCATGGTGCGGTAGAGCAACAACAACGGACGTCCCTTCACCCAAAACACTCTCGACGGCGATTGTGCCGCCGTGGCCTTTGATGATGCCCAGCACCGAGGCCAAACCCAGCCCCCGACCGGCAAATTTGGTGGTGAAAAACGGGTCAAAGATTTTGCGCTGGGTTTCGAGGTCCATGCCACAGCCGGTGTCTTCGACCGTGAGCAGGATGTAGGAACCGGGGTTCAGACTCCCGGCGGAAAACTGAGTCTTGATCTCGGCGGCGCTCAACTGCACGAGCCGACCGGTCACCCGCACGCTCCCTTTCTGGCCCGCGAGAGCCTCTGAAGCGTTGGTGATCAGGTTCAACACCACCTGGCTGAGCTGGGAAGGGTCGGCCTCGATCAAGGGCAAATCAGGTGCCAGATCAACTTCAAAATGGGCCTTTTTCGACAACCCAACCTGCAGGATTTCGCCCATTTCACTCACCAAATGGGCCAAATTGACATTTTCGACCTGAAAATGAGTGCGCCCGGCATAGGCCAACATTTGGCGGCACAAATCCGTGGCCCGGCGGGCGGCACGCTGGATTTCCAGCAATGACTCGCGCGCTGGCGGATTTTCTGCCAGGTCGGTCAGAGCCAACTCGGCATTGCCCACCACCGCCTGCAACAGGTTGTTGAAATCATGGGCAATGCCGCCAGCCAAAACGCCCAGGCTTTCCAACTTCTGGGTGTGCATCATTTCCCGCTCGAAGCGGCGCCGCTCGGTGACATCCATCACGCCCGCCAGGGAACCCGTGTACTCCCCGTTTTCGTCGAACAGCGGGCTGGTTTCCATGGTCGTCGTCACCCGACGGCCGTTCTTGGTCATGAATTCGAAGTCGTGCTGTTCGTCGATTCCGTCGGCGCGACGCTTGAGGTTGCGCTCGGAAATTTCCCGGCCCCGATCGTCCATGAATTCGAACAGATGCTTGCCGATCATTTCCTCTTCGGTGTATTCCAGCATGGCAGCCATGGCAGGATTGACAAAAATCGTAAAGGCTTCGGCGTCGATTTCCCAAATGCCTTCGCGCGCCAGCTCCACCAGGCGGCGGTAGCGCCCCTCGGACTCGTCCTGGGCCTTGAGCGCCTCTACCTCGGCCCGCACATCCTGGACAATGCAATGGGAGCGCAAAAACAGGCCCTCGCCATCGTGCACGGCGCGGCCTTCAATCCGGACGGGAACCACATTGCCATCTTTGTGGACCAGCTCCAGAACCTGATCACCACTGCAACCGGAGGTGCGAAGTTCATCAAAACTTTTATTAAAAGCATCTTGGCTTTGAGGGGTCAGAAAATCCGTCAAAGGCTTATTCAGCACCTCGCCGCCTTCATACCCCAGCAACTCCAGCCACATTTTGTTGACCAAAAGAATCGTGCCTTCAGCACCGAGGGACTGGTAGGCCAGGGGAGCATCTTCATAGAGAGTCTTGAAATCAGACTGAAATTCCCGATAAAGTTCTTCTGGACGAAGCATTAGAGGTTCGCTTTCGTATCATGGGTCAGCGATTGCGACGGCCTCCACTCCGTCGCCAACCTATACGTTTCATGGTATCAAGCCCTCATCTATCAGGCCATATTTTTTTTCTCCTGCAACCGGCGGAACGTAAAATACCCGATGCGCGGTTCGACCAGTCGTTCAAATTCCCAGAACGGCAGCGTCAGCACTTCGGTGTGAGTACCGGCATTGAAGGCAATGGTCTCGGCCCTGATCAGGCTGCCGGCCACAAAAACCTTCATGGCGTAAAGGTTGCCGAAGGGCGGCATCGCTCCCATCTCACAACTGGGAAACATCTCAGCGAAATCTTCTTCCAGGGCCAGGCTGATCGTATTGGCGCCTGCGGTTTCGCGCAGCAAGTGAAAATCGACCTTGCTGTCAGCCGGCAGCACGGCCATGGCCATCTCGCCATCCAGTTTCACCATCACGGTCTTGGCAAACAGACGGCCGGGCACACCGGCTTTGAAGGCGACATCCTGGGCAGCGTAGGCATTGGGGTGTTCGTGGAGTTCGAAATCGACGTTGTTCTGCTTGAGGTATTCCAACAGTTTGGGACAGGGCATTGTTAACCTCCCTTGGCGGAAATCCGGCGCCCGAAAAGACGCCGCTGGGGAAGCACAATATAGAAAACATCTTTTCACTCAGCGACTGAAGTCACCAGATTTTCTGCTCCAACAACTGCTTCTCCGCCGCCTCGGGCCAGCCCCGATTGGCCGCCGGACTGGCCGGACTCGGGTGCAGCACCGTGCCAATTTTTTCGGGCCGATGCGCCACCAGCGACAAGTCGGCCTTGGCCCCAAACAGGGCTTCGAGCTTTTTGCGGGCAAAGCCCCCCACGCCAACAACCCATTGGGGTTCATACAGCTCAACCAACCGCCGCAGTCTATCGTCACAGGCGGCAAACAGCGGGTCGGTTTCGTGCTTCGGCAGCTTGTCGGGTGTGCGGTTGCGGGCGCTTTCCTCCATGAAAACCAGCGGGCAATAGTTGACCACGAAGTGCTCAGCAAAGAAAGCCTCGGGCGTGCCCATTTTTTCGGCGAAAAAGCCCCACAAACGCCGACCACTGACCTCTGAGCGGGGGCAGTCCAACCCCTGCACCGGGCGTTTGGGATGTTCCGGGTCGGGTTGGCCCACCTGACCGGACAATTTCAGGAAATCCCGCACCATGGCGATCTCGCCAAAGGGCACCCCGGTTTGCACCATGCCCCAGGGGCCGGGATTCATCCCCATCAGTAGCACCCGCTTTTTGGTCGCGCCCCATTTTCGCACATAGGAGGCGTGCAGATCCCAGGCATAGTTCAAGGGGTTGTAGACCCAGGCCACCGGGTCGGCGAACTCCAATTCATTGACCGCATCACGCAGGGTGGCGGTGGCGGCCAGGACATTGTCGGCGAGTTCGTTGGCCGGGCGGGAGGGCTTACTCAAGAGGGTCTCTTTCGTTGAAACTCAGGTGCACAAAATGATCCCGCCCGAAGTAAACGCCATCCGGCCCTTCGGATCAAGACCGGAGCCGAATCCCCCGCTGTTGCACCGGGCAATTCATGTGGTATGGTGGCCCCATCAAAACTTTTTCAGAACCCTTTTTCCAGTGAACCGGAGTGCCCATGTTGAAGCGAATCGTTGCCCTGCTGCTCATATCTGCTGCGCTGTTCTTGAGCGCCTGCAACCCGGCCACTGAAAACGGCAACCAGGCCGCCGACCTGGTTTTCACCGGCGGCTCCATCATGACAGCCGGCGATGAAGCGGCCACCGCCATCGCCATCCGGGACGGCCACATCCTGGCGGTGGGCGACGACCAGAGCATGGAAACGTTGATCGGGGCAAACACCCAGGTGGTCGCCCTCAATGGAGCCGTGGTTTCGCCGGGCTTCAACGACAGCCACGCCCACCTCTATGGTCTGGGCAAAGCCCTGGGCCAGATCGACCTCATGGGCACCGAATCGGCCGCTGCCGTGGTCCAGATGGCGAAAAAAGCCCACGCTGAATTGCCGGCCGGCACCTGGCTTGAGGGCCGCGGCTGGGACCAGAACGACTGGGAAAACCAACAATACCCAACAGCCGCCATGCTGGACGCCGTCACCGGTGACCGCCCGGCCTATTTGCGGCGGGTCGATGGCCACGCCGCCTGGGCCAACAGTGCAGCCCTGCGTGCGGCCGGCATCACCGCCGCCACCGCCGACCCCGAAGGTGGCGAAATCCTCCGCGACAGCAACGGTCAGCCCACCGGCATCCTCATCGACAACGGAGCTGACCTGGTGCGCAATGTCATGCCGGATGTCGGTCTGGAAGAAATGGAACGCCGCGTGAAGCTTGCCATTTCCCACTGCTGGTCAAACGGCGTGACGGGCGTCCACGAAGCGGGCGTATCCTGGCGCCGGGCCGAATTGTACAAGCGCCTGGCCGCCGCCGGCGAACTGGACCTGCGCCTGTATGGCATGTACGACGACATCCCGGCCACCCTGGATTCAGCCTTGGCCAACGGGCCCTATATTTCAGAGGACCACCTGCTGACCATGCGCGCGATCAAGTTGTACGGCGATGGCGCCTTGGGCAGCCGCGGGGCCCTGCTGTTGAGTGACTACAACGACCAGGCTGGCCACCACGGACTGGCCGTCACGACCAAGGCCCACCTGCGCGAGGTCATCCAAAAAGGTGCCGACAACGGCTTCCAGCTTTGCACCCACGCCATCGGTGACGGCGCCAATCGCCTGGCCCTCGATCTCTACGAAGAGGTGCTTTCGGTCACGGCCGACAACGACCTGCGCTGGCGTATCGAACACGCCCAGATTTTGCACCCGGACGACATCCCGCGTTTCGGCCAGTTGGGAGTCATCGCGGCCATGCAACCGACCCACTGCACCAGCGACATGGACTGGGCCGATGAACGTCTCGGAGACGAACGCCTGCCCGGCGCTTACGCCTGGCGATCGTTGCTCAACGAGGGCGCGCGCATTTGTTTTGGCACCGATTTTCCCGTCGAGCGGGTCAACCCCCTGGATGGTTTGTATTCGGCCCGCACCCGCACCCACCACGACGGCACGCCGCCTTTCGGTTGGCAACCGCAGGAAGTCATGACCGGCGCCGAAGCCCACGAACTGTACACCGCCGGCTCGGCCTACGCGGCGTTCCAGGAAGGCGAATTGGGCCTGATTCAGCCCGGCTACTTGGCTGATCTGACTATCCTGGACGGCAACCCGGCCACCTGCGAGCCACAGGACCTGTTGTCAATGCAGGTCTTGCACACCGTGGTCCATGGTGAGTTGGTGTATTCAAAATAGGCGGAGAAAACCGCGGAACATACTGGCGGGTCTGCCGTATTCTCCTACTTCTATCCTATGGATTAGGTTAAGATGTCTTTTCGCGACCGGGGCTCCCGGTTTTTCACCGCTGGCGACCACGCCAGCCCTTCCAGGAGAATGACGCCATGCGTACGCTCATCCGGAAAGATCAGTTGGCAGCCATGGCTGTCCTGCTGACTTTCGTCCTTGGCCTTTCGGGCACCGCCCTGGCCGATGGCCCCGCCACGTTTGAAGAAGCCTTGGCCCTGGCCGCCAAAGAGAATAAAATCATTGTCGCCGATTTCTACACCGATTGGTGACCCAGCTGCAAAGTGTTCGCCCGTGCGGTGAACGAAGACGCTACGATCCAGGCTGCG
>DAOVTU010000291.1 GCA_030632925.1 Candidatus Krumholzibacteriia bacterium
GGCAACATCAACGAAGTGTACCAGACGTTCTTCAAGAGTGATCCGCCTGCCCGCAGCGTGGTTCAGGTGTCGCGGTTGCCCAAAGATGTGCTGGTGGAAATCGAAATCGTTGCCTATCGTAGTTAGCCCGGACTGTGCCCCATGTCCGGGGCCGGTTTATTGTTTCTGGGATCTTGCGGGAGTGAGTGTCGTCTGGTGACGGCCGGGGACTTCAAATCCTTTTGTCGGGCGCGTTTACCGTCCGAGGTGGGTTCGATTCCCACACATTCCCGCCATTTTTTTCTATTCGAGTTGGGGTGCATTTGAATTCTTCAGCCAATGGTTCACAACCCTCCTTCGACCATGCCTTAGTGGTCGCCAATCCCTTTTCAGGCAATTCCCAACGGCGCCTCGATGGCAATGAAGCCCTGGCGCAGGTTGCACCCCTCGGTGGCCATGCCGAATTGGGTTGGACCAAGGGGCCCGGCCACGCCACGGAACTGGCCGCCGGATGGGCCGCCGCAGGCCATGATCTGGTCGTGGCGGTGGGCGGCGACGGCACGGTGCACGAAGTGGCCCGCGGACTTGTGGGAACCTCTTGCGCCATGGCTGTGTTGCCATCTGGCAGTGGCAATGATTTTGCCGGTGGCATTGGCTGCGGCACGGTGGCTGCGGGCCTCGAAACAATCGCCCGTGGCCGTGACCTGAAGGTCGATGTCTGTGCCCTGAATGACATGGTGTTCGTCAATTCGTGCGGGCTGTTCGCCAGCGGATTGGTTTCGGGCGTGGCGGCGGGTTATTGGCGTTGGCTTGGCCGAACACGATATACCCTGGCCTCGGTGGGCACGTTGCTGACGTACAAGGGCCAGAAGGTGGCGTTCACTCTCGAGGCGGGATCGGGCCAGCCAGCGAAGACCTGGACCCAGGAAGTGCTGCTGGCCGAGATTTGCAATGGACCATTGACCGGGGGCGGTTTCCGCTTTGCACCGGATGCAAGCCTCAGCGACGGGTTGTTGGACGCGGCGTTGATCAAGCCGATGAACCCGTTGGCGGCCATGAAATTGCTGCCCCAGGCGGCCAGTGGTGAGCGGCTGGACCATCCGGCCATTTCGGTTCACCAGGGGCGCGAGATTGGGTTTGAGTCGGAGCAGGAGGTGGCGTACCATCTGGATGGTGAGGCGACCGTATTGCCGGCCGGCAATCATCGGATCAGGGTTTTGGATGAAAAACTGTTAGTCAGGACGATGCTGGAATTATGAATTTGAAGACGGCAGCCACAAGCAGGCAATCTCCGCTGATCATCGTATTGTTGGTCGGCATGGTTTTGCTGGTGGCCGGACCCGCTTTTGCCCAGAATGATCTGGTTCTCACCGAGGGCGATACGCTGCAGTTGGCGGCCGAGGATGTGGACCTGCCGGAACCCAACGCCCAGGCCATTGAAATCGAACCGGTGGACCTGTGGGATACGGGCGTCAGCCCAACTGCAGCCGTGGTCATGACGCCGTTGTTTCCCGGCTGGGGGCAACTCTATGCCCGCAACAGTTGGCAGGCCGCCCTGGGCTTCGGCTCGGAAATGTACTTCTGGACCAACATGCTGGTGCGTGACCGGCGCGCGGTGCGGGCCAACGATTTTGGCGAGTCCCTGCCTGAAGGCGATCCAACCCGTGACCGGTATCGGGCTATCGCCGACGAGAACTGGGAACAGATGCGGGACTTCGCCTGGTGGAGCGGTGGCGTGCTGCTGATCATCGCCCTGGACGCCTATGTGGGGGCCCATCTATTCAACTTTGACGAAGACCCCGTGCCGGTGCCCGACCGCTGGGACGACACCTTTGGCCGGGTTGGCGACAGCATGCCCGGCACCTCTGACGGCCCCTCGCTGGTGGTTTTTCAGTGGCGAAAGGCGTTTTGAGCCCTATCTTTTGGGCCAACGTCAGGTCGGATCCGGCCAGACGTCTTATTTTGTCCGGGAATTCGGCGACCCCGTCGGGTATTCTGGGGCAACAATATTCCCGGTGAATCGAACCCAGACCTGCAAGGCGGCTAAAACCGAACATGGCCCTGAACCGCGATAAAACCCGCAATTTCTGCATCATAGCCCACATCGACCACGGGAAAAGCACCCTGGCCGATCGGCTTTTGGAGCAAACCGGGACCCTCAAGGGCAAGCAGCTGCAGGCACAGACCCTCGACTCGATGGATCTCGAACGCGAGCGGGGCATCACCATCAAGAGCCATCCCATCCGCATGAATTACGAGTCGCCGGGGCGGGGAGCCCACACCCTGAACCTGATCGACACCCCAGGCCACGTGGATTTCCACTATGAAGTCAGCCGCAGCCTGGCCGCCTGTGAGGGCGCGCTGCTGGTGGTCGATGCCGTGCAGGGCGTGCAGGCCCAGACCATCAACAACCTGTATCTGGCCATGGAGCACGACCTGACGATCATCCCGGTCATCAACAAGATCGATCTGCAGGCTGCGCGAGTGGAATACGTGATGGAGCAGTTCGTCGAACTGATCGGTTGCGACCCGGACGATATATTGCTCGTCAGCGGTAAGACCGGCGCTGGCGTGGATGAGTTGCTCGAAGCGGTGATCGACCAGGTGCCGGCCCCGACCGGGGATCCGGATTTGCCGCCACAGGGGTTGATCTTCGACTGCATTTTTGATTCCTATGTGGGTGCCGTTGCGTATGTGCGCCTCTTTCAGGGAACGATCAAAAAGGGCGAAAAAATCAAACTCTTTGGCAACGAGAAGCAGTTCGAAGTGGGCGAGATTGGCTGGTTCCGCCTGGATCGCATCGCCCAGAAAGATCTCACGGCCGGCGAAGTCGGCTACATCGCCACCGGGGCCAAGGATGTGCGCGACGTGCGCGTGGGCGATACCGTCACCCTGGTGGAAAATCCCTGCGATGGTCCCCTCGAAGGTTATGTAGAGGCCAAGCCCATGGTCTTCTCAGGCATGTACCCGACGGACAACGACCAGTACGATGACCTGTTCGAAGCGCTGCAGAAATTGCAAATGAACGACGCCTCTTTGACCTGGGAAAAAGAAACCAGTGCCGCGCTGGGCTTCGGCTTCCGCTGCGGTTTTCTGGGTCTGCTGCACATGGAGATCATCCAGGAACGCCTCGAGCGCGAGTACGACCTGAACCTGATCGCCACGCTGCCCAACGTGGAATACGAAATCCTGCTCAAGGATGGCACAGTGCAACTGTGTGAAAACCCGGCCCTGCTGCCGGATGTGAAATATATCGAAGAGATCCGCGAGCCCATCGTTCGCGCGGCGGTGATCACGCCCAAGGAATACGTGGGGGCGGTGATCCGCATCAGCCTCGAGCGGCGCGGCGTGCAGACCAAGATGGAGTACCTCGACACCGAACGGGTGAACATCGAATTCAACCTGCCCCTCAACGAGCTGGTGGTCGACTACTATGACAAGCTGAAGTCCGTAACCAAGGGTTACGCTTCGCTGGACTACGAATACACGCACAACCAGGCGGACGACCTGGTGCGCCTGGATATCCTGATCAACGGCGACATGGTCGATGCCATGACCTGTATCGTGCATCGCGACAACGCCTACAGTTGGGGCCTGAAACTGTGCCAGAAGCTGAAGGAATTGATCCCGCGCCAGATGTTTGTCGTGGCCATCCAGGCCGCAGTCGGCACGCGGGTGCTGGCCCGCACCACGGTCAAGGCGTTCCGCAAGAACGTGACGGCCAAGTGTTATGGTGGCGATATTTCGCGTAAGCGCAAGCTGCTCGAGAAACAAAAAGCGGGTAAGAAGCGCATGAAGCAGGTGGGCTCGGTGGAAATTCCGCAGGAAGCTTTCCTGGCTGTGCTGAAGGTCGAACGCTGATTAATTAACGCTGATCATTTAACGTTGAGCAGGCCGGAAACATCCGGCCGGGAGATGACATGGGCAAGAAGAGCCGCCGCAAGAAAAACGCCGCCGAAGTCGTGCTGGATGCCAACGGCAAGCCGATTCCCAAAGCCGAAAAAGGCAAGGGCCTGCCGCCGAAACAGAATGTGTTCATGGACTATGCCAAGTCCATCGGCATCGCGCTGGTCATTGCCCTGATGTTGCGGCAGTTGATTTTCCAGGCGTTCCGCATTCCCACCGGGTCCATGCTCGAAACCCTGCAGATCGGCGACTATCTTTTTGTGAACAAGTTCCTGTACGGGGCCAAAACGCCCGAACGGATCCGGATCCTGAAGTGGACCCTGATCGACGGCCTGCCCGTGTTGCAGTTGCCGGCGGTGCGCGAACCGCGCCAGGGCGACATCATTGTTTTTGAATACCCGAAGGACCGCAACCTGGATTACATCAAACGCTGCGTGGCGGTGGCCGGCGATACGGTCTCGGTTGACGCCGGCGTATTGCGGGTCAACGGCGAAATCTACGAAAGCAATTTCGGCGAGCGCGATGGTGACCACAGTTGCATCCCCATATGGACTGACCCGGAGTTGTGCCCGGCACCGAGGGCCAAACATGATCAGGCCAAATACATCAGCAATGAGCGCAACCACATCTGGCCCTGGCCCGGTATGCCCACACCCTATATCGTACCCGAGGGGCACATTTTTATGATGGGCGACAACCGGTACAACAGTGCGGACAGCCGCTACTGGGGTGCGCTGGACACCAAGCTCATCAAGGGCAAGGCCATGTTCCTGTACTTCTCATGGGACGGCGATCGGCACTTGCCGCGGTTCAGCCGGATGGGCGACATCATTCGCTGATCAGGCGGGAATCAAGACCTGGAAAACTGAGTTATGGGCATCTACATCCACGTACCGTTCTGCGGATCCATCTGCTCCTATTGTCATTTTGCGCGCACCGCCGAACATGGTGCGGACCTGCGGGCCCGTTATGTCGATGGTGTGTTGCGCGAAATGGAGCTGCGGCGGCAGTCGTGTGATGTCCTGGCCAGAGCGCAGCGGCCACTGCACACCTGTTACCTCGGTGGCGGTACTCCCTCGGAACTGGAGCCGGACCAGATGACCCGGTTGCTGGACGGTGTCCTGAGCGGCCTGACC
>DAOVTU010000198.1 GCA_030632925.1 Candidatus Krumholzibacteriia bacterium
TCAACAACCACAAACAGCGCCACCAAGATCAACAGACCACCAAAAACGATCCCCAACGTCCCCACGCTTCTCACTGCAATCGAGGCCGGTTTGGAGCCCACCTCGACCTCAACTTTCGAGATGTCTTGATAAAGGATTTCGGTCTCCTCAACACCATAGTTTCCGACGCGACCAAGAGCGAGAGATTCCTCACCGATACGCAGCACTTCACCGACATAGACATCCCCGGAGCGCAAAGTCACTTTCGCATCCCGGCCCACGGCGACCTCGGGACGGTCTGAATCTTCAGGCGAAACAGGATCAATATATCCGGGCACAACAGCACTCCGATACCCGGAGCACCCACTCACATACACCAGCAGCAACAACAAAAAACCGAAGCGTCTCACTTCGCCACCAACTCCACCTCAACCCCAACCGAAGAATCCAATTCCCCCCGCGGCCCAATACCGGCCTTCAACAAATACATCCCCGGCTCCACGCTGCTCCCATCCCATTTCCACTCGAACCTGTGCTCCGCAACCTCGCCCGCAGCAAACTCCACCACCGGCGCATTCATCGTGCACATCGGCGGTGCCGGCGCGACCAACTCGCCTGAAGCATCCCACAACCCAAATCCGTACAAACAGCCAGACGTGAACCGCACCGAATGGGCCTCATCGCGGTCATTGGCCACAGTCAATACCGCCACCAAAGTTTCGCCCACCGCCAACCGCGCAGACTCCACCTCAACCCCCAGGGTCAATCCACTCCGACCAACAACCTGCCGCTCATTCGCCACCTCATCACCACTCCCGGCGCATCCCAAAAACAACATTCCGAGCACAAATACCAGATACCGCAAAATCCCAACTCCCTAATTCGTATTGCCGCCATCCCAGGCCTCGTGGTTCGCCTCAAAGCCTTCACGCACCAGCACCAATACCGCACCATTGGGCACGATCAGGTAGCTTTTCCCCTCAAACGTGATCTCCACCGCCGCCTTATGCAGAAACAACGCGTAATCGCCCTCCTGGGCCTGCAAAGGCACAAACCGGGGCTCCGGATCCTCGCCCGCACCCCAACCCTCTTCCATAAAATCGGCCGGCGTGGCAATGGGCATGCCCGGCCCCACTGAAACGACCCAACCGCCGCGAGCCTGGCGCGAAGCCTGCGCGCCCTGGGGCAAAATCAACCCGGCGTTGGTCCGCTCCTCGCCCTCTTCGGGCCGGATCAGCAGGCGGTCGCCCACCACGATCAGGTTCTTCTTCAATCGGCTCATGTTCTCTCCCGTGATCAGCTCTGAAATTGTCCGCCATCAAGGCTGATGGTTTGTCCCGTCACCCCAGGTGTGCCCAGCAGGAACATCATACCCGAGATCACCTCATCCAGGTGAGGGAATCGGCCCAGGGGCAGGTCCGACTTCGAGGTCTTGGTGTAGTCGCCCTCCGGAGCCATGACCGCACCGAGACTCAATTCGTTGACCTTGATGCGCGGCGCCAATGCCTGCGCCAGGTTCTGCGTCAATCCGTGCAGACCCACCTTGCTGATGGTGTACGCAAAATGGGCAGGATCCCCGTGCAGGGCCTGGGCATCATTGAGGTTGAGAATATCGCCGGACCACTTGGCAGGCAACTGGGCGGCAAACCCCTGGGCCAACAAAAACGGCGCCCGCAAGTTGACAGCCTGCAGCTCATCCCACTGCTCAGAAGAAGTTTCCGCCACACCACACCGCACATAAGATGAGGCGTTGTTAATCAGAATATCCACCGGATTGCCACACAACTCGGCCGCCTGCGCCACCAACCCGGAAGCCACCTCGGCCTCCGCCAAATCCCCGGCCAGACGATCAGCCGTGCCACCGCCAGCCACAATCTCCCGCACCAACCCGCGCGCCTCATCACCCGAAGTATTGTAGTGCACAATCACATGAGCCCCTTCAGCAGCCAACGCCAGCGCCAACTCACGCCCGATGCGCTTGGACCCACCGGTCACCAGCGCGGTGCGGCTGGACAGGAACCCGTCCTCATCCTCATCGCCCAAAGGCTCTTCAAAACGATCAACAACCATCACATTTCCCCAGCGCCTAAGAGCGCAAATTCACAACAATGGCCCCCGCCCCGCCCCACTTGGGCGGTGCCTCGGACCACGAAGCCACCAACGCCGGATGCGCATCACACCAATTGCGCACCTCCGGACTCAAAACCGAAACTCCACCCAGCGAACCGGTCCCCTTGCCATGCACGACCAGCACCCGCAGCTGGTTTTTGGCCGCATGGGCCCGCAACTGGAAATCCAGCCGGGCCAGGGCCTCAACCACAGTCAATTTTCGCAAAAGGATTTCCGGCGGCGCATCGGCCGCCCGGGCAGGACGCCGGTCTTCAGGCCATTCCTCTTCGGCCTCATAGCGGATGGAACGGCGCTTGCCTCGTCGAGGCTGGCTGCCGTCCGGTCCGGGCTGGCGTTTCTTCTTCTTCCCCATAGCCTCAATTTTCCTCACTCAACGGCTTGAGCCGCACCACGGTGGCGCCCCAACCGGAGCCGTCGTTCGGATGGGCAAAAGACTCGACCTGCGGGTGTTCCTTCAGGATCCCTTCCACAATAGTACGCAATACCCCAACGCCCTTGCCATGAATAATGCGCACGTCGAGGATTCCAGCCGCCAGGCACTCCTCCAAATAGTCCGGCACCAGGTCCTTCACCACCTTGGGCGGGAACATGTGCAGGTCCAGGATGCCGTCGATGTTCATGGGGATGGGTTGGTCAGGCATGGGAGCACCTTCACGAAAAATGCGTTGAACTAGGCCGCCGTCTCACGGTCGACGTCCCAGCCGGGAAACACCAACACCGCCGGATGGCACTTGAGCGCCCGGGCCAGGACCTTGGCCCGTTCAACACCCAGGTTCACCCGGCTGTTTTCGATGGCGGAAATTGTGGATTGGGGGATACCAGTCAATTCGGCCAACTGGTTCTGACTCAGCTCCTGCAGCTCGCGCATGACGCGTAGGGACCCACCAACTGACAGTTCGACATTCTTTTGCGCTTTGCGATACCCAGGGCGTGCCATCGTTCACTTCTTTCGATAATCGTGGGGCGTCAGGTCCACCACATACACCACGACTTCCTGGCGCTCGACCTGGTAGATCACCCGGTACTGCAGCCCAAGCCGTGACGAGCGATGACCAGCCCACTCGCCCCGCAACGCTTCATCATGGAACCCCGTGATCGTGCGCAACCCGGCCGGACCGGAAATCCGCACGATATCCTTCCACTTCTCATAGCGCTGCAGGACCATTTCCGGAAGTCTCGGTATGGCCTTGGTCAGGCGGCGGTGTTCGTAGACTTCCCACATACTATAATTATACTATATCTTTTTTAGTATTGCAACCCACAACCAAGCGCCACACCCGCCGCAAAATATTCCACCAAACCACTCCCAACAAAACCCCGGCCACCATGACCACCGGCAACAGCACCGCCAGACGCACCTCTTCAACCCCAAAGTGTGCCATCACAGCCTCCAGTCGGTGCAAATACCGCAGCGGCAAAACAATCCCCACCCCAAGCAGGAACACCGCATTGGCCAACCGGTACCCCCGCAAAAACAGCCCCAACCCGAAACCCGGGGCTGGATCAGGATCGTTTTCCAACTCCGTCAAGCCCAGCAGGTCACAGACAATCCAGTACCCATCAGCCCGAATAAACGGAAACAAACTCCAACATATCGCCAACAAGGCCAACCAGGCCGCTATCCCCGGCGCCGCCCCCAGCCCGGACATCAAGGCCAACACCCCACCGAACCCAAACTGAAACACCACCCCCGCCACATCCACCCGCAACCTTCCCGCCCGCGGCAAAACACCCACGGCGGTCACGTCGGCAAACAACACCGGGATCACGAACAGCAAGCCCGCCCCGATCCCCCCGGGCGGATACCCATGCCGCGCCAACGCCGCCGCGTGGCCCAACTCGTGCCACAAGGCGGTCAGAAAAAACAATCCCAACGCCGCCCCCACCACGCCAGGCCCAAGCCGGATGGGATTGGCCGCCGCTGTCATTCCCAGATGTATAAACCCGGCCAATCCCACCAATGTCAGACCTATCAACCCGCGTCCACTGGTCAAAAATGCCAAACGAAACGCCAAGAACCGCACCACACGAGCCGGAATCAGAGGCAATCGCAGCCAGATCGGCGGCGGCAAACCCCGACCTGAGTCGTCCCCCTCAAGGGCCTCGCCCACCGAAGCCATAAACGCCTGCCACTGCTCCGGATCAATTCCCGGCGGTGGCGCCTGTCCCGCCAGATCACTGGATGTCAAACAACACCCTTGCCACCGAATCAGAGGCCGCGCCGCGACCTCCGGCACCGCAAAAACCACTCCGCCGGCCCGCACCAGCCAGGGACCGGTGGGATGAGCGACCACTTCCAGCCCGGATTTCATCGCTCACCCCCCAGTCGGGCCATGCCCAGCAGACACAGGCGCAGCCCGTGAAAGCGCACCCAGACATGACCATGCCGCTCCACCATTTCCGACAACGTTGGCTCGCCGGACTGCAGCGGGATCAAGTCGTCGGACTCCAGACCCGCCGCCGGATAAAACCGGTCCTCCGACAAATCAGCCAACACATCGCCCGGCCACACTTCGACTTCCTTCTCCAGAATCAGCCGCACCGTATCGGGTGAGCGCTCCAGGCAGGCATCAAAGGCCCGCCGAAAATCCTGCCGCAACCCCATCGGCACCCGCGGCTCATCCAGGCCGGTGGTGGCAAAACAAGCGCTCGAATCCTTCAGCATGGACCAATGGTGCCACTGTTCCGGAAAGCGCAGCACCTGGCTGAACAGCCAGTCGAACAGCAGGCGCGCCAACACGGTCGAATCATCACTGCGCTGCGGATGCAGGGTTGGCTCACGCTCCCAAACCACACCTTTGCCTTCCCACCTCAGGCTGACCGGATGCACCGGCGCCTCCAGGCGGCAGGCGAGCCGGGCCAGCCCTGTCCTGACCCGGATCTCCCGCCCGGGGAGTTGATAGCGCAGCCCCAGCTCACGGGTACGCGCCAACCCCCTTTCGCCGTTGTTGCCATCGAGATAGACCAGCACCGGGCGCCCGTCGCGCAACGCGGTCACGGCCTGTTTCACAAAACCGGGCTTGCCCACGGGTAAAAATGTCAGCCGCCCCTTGTGGGCCAGACGCGTGCTCATGCCCGCCGTCACCGCCGAAAACTCGGCCTCGGCCGCCGCACTGATAAGCAGCACTGGATCAAGGCCGGCGTGCAACCACGGCTCAGCCAGCAACTGGTACGGCCCTTGATGAAGCGATACCGTGATCCCGCTGTGCAGCTCCGGATGGGCTTCAAAAAAGCTGCGGCCCGGGGACAGGATAACCTGGTCCCCGGCCCACAATCCGGCGAGAGCCTCCCGCTCTCTCGCCAGCCCCTGTTCCCGTTGGCGCAGGATCCGGTGCAGATCCCCCTTTTCGGCCTGGGGAAACAAAGCGCGCATGTTCCACAGATCCCACACCAGGTCGGCCCGATGCAGATCCGGATTGGTCGTGGGCCGCCCTTCGGGTTCGGAACTCCGCGAAGTTCCGGACCGCGAGTGGCGGCCATAAATGTTCAGTCGCGTCACCGAATCAAACCGCCATCGGTGCCGCCCGTGCTGCCATCGCCGCCGGTAGCGGGGTCGATGACCCTGATGTCGGGCAGTATCAGGTCGTCCTCGGGGATCTTGCAGACGCAGCACATGGTCGGCACGTCACCGCTGGTTTCCTGCAGGCCGCCTTCGACCAGCAGCGGACTGAACTCCAGACGTTCTTCGAGTTCGACGACGCCCAACCGCTGCAGGCTGGCGTCCAGGGTGATCCGGTCAAAAACTTCTCGATTGATGCGTTTCATGAGGCCCTCCGTGGCTTGATTTTTCGTTGACGGAGAACCAATTGCAAAGATGGGACCCAGGTATTCGACTGGTCCTAATGTGTTTTAATTCCGTGCCTTATCCACTTACGCCAAAAATCAAAAACCTCAAAAAGCCACCCACCATTGACAACCACCACCACAACGTAACCACCCGGCGACAACACCCCGATCGTGACTCTTCACTACAGCAAAACTTCACACCTGAAATTCAGGACTGGCGCCACAAACCGGTAACACGTTAATTGAAAACGACTTAATATCTGAAAAATTTCGACAGCATTTGGCACGAGCGGTGCAGAGGCGGGCCACCCCCGACTCGCGTCCAAATTCCTATTTCAGGAGCATCCGAAAATGTGGAGATATCTCTGGCTGTTGTGGCTGGCCGCAGCA
>DAOVTU010000150.1 GCA_030632925.1 Candidatus Krumholzibacteriia bacterium
CCGGTGAACAGATGACCGCGCGGTTGATGAACAGCTGGACTCCCGCCTTTGCCCGCGAGGCCGAAGGCGACCACGACGCGGTGCTCTGCGTGGCCAATCCGTTGCCGAAACGCCGCAGCGAAGTGGTCGAGCGGTTGGTGGTTGTGCCCCCTGGCGGCATCGATCCCGATCAACTGCGATTGTTGAACGCCGACGGCGACGCGGTGCCTTTTGAAATCGTCAAGCGACGCTACCTCGAACGATTTTGGGGCATTGATTACCGCGCCGAACTCTACGCCGCCGACCAGTTCGACCTGCTGGACACCTACCTGCACCGGTTTGGCGACCGCATCATCGGCACCGAGGCGGACCGGCACCGGCACGACACTTTCCTGCATCTGCGCTTTCTGGCCGAAGATTTGCCAGCCGTTGGGCACGCCGCTTTTCAATTGAGCAACACACCGGGCGCCGTCGCCAAAATGCCCCCGCCGGTGGTCGTCACCCGCGGCGATGGGCAGGCCCATCTGGCCAATGAACACTTGCAGGTGGTCCTGCATGGCGACGGCACCATCGACCTGACCGACCGCGCCACGGGCCACCAATACCTGGGGCTGAACCTGCTCGAAGACGCCGAAGACATCGGCGACGAATATGACTACTGCCCCTGTGACCCCAACCAGATGATTTTTGCGGGTGGTTGTGATGGAAAAATCCGGCTGGCCGATTCCTCGGATTTGAGAGGAATCGCGGCGACCACTTTCCGCTTCGACCTGCCGCGCTCCCTGGACAAGGGCCGGCGCAACCGGCACCCGCGCACCACGCCCTGCGACGTGACGGTCGAAGTGGTGTTGAACGCTGGCGCCCGTCGCCTGGAAATATCCACCACTTTCAACAACCGCGCTTTTGACCATCGGTTGCGCACCTGGTTCCCCACCGGGCTGATCACCGACGAGGTCATTTCTGATGGCCACTTCATGCTGAACAAGCGCCCCATCACGCGCCCCACCGCCGCCGACTGGCCCCAGCCCGCGCCACCCACCTGGCCCCAGCAGGATTTCACCTTCCTGAGCGACGGCACCCATGGCCTGGCCGTATTCAATCGCGGCTTACCTGAATTCGAGACCATCACCAGCGGCGACGGCTCCGTAATCTACGCCATGACCCTGCTGCGAAGCGTGGACTGGCTCTCGCGTGACGACTTCCCCTCACGCAAAAACACCAACGCCGGGCCGACCCTGCACACGCCTGGCGCCCAATGCATCGGCAGCCAAACTTTCCAGTACGCTGTCATGCCTTGCGGGCCGGATGTCTTTGCCGCCGACGTGAAGGGCGAAAGCGAAGCCTACCGCGTGGTGCCGCCGGTGGTGCAGGGCGTGACCGATGGCGCATTGACCGGCGGCCAATCGTTGGTGCATGGCACTGACCCGAGGGTGGCCATCACGGCCATCAAGAAGGCCACAAAAGGTGACGTGCTCATCGTCAGGCTGTACAATCAGGGCGCTGACGAACTGACCGAAACCCTGCATTTCGGCCTGCCGGTGCTGGACGCCGACAAGGTCAGCCTAGTCGAATCGGAATTGCACATCTTCCGCGATGATCCGGTCATCACCCATGGTGGCCGGCAAGTGACAGTGCCCCTGGCCCCCTTCGAAATCGCCACCCTGGCCCTGTCCCTGGAACTGGAGACGACATGACCACCCGCCGCAAGTTTCTGATCGGCGCCGGTGCCGGCCTGGCAGCCCTGGGCACCCGCAAGTTCAGCCTGGCCCAAAGTCGCGACCTGCCCCAGGGCTCGGGAGTCGGCCTGCAACTCATTGATGAAATCGTGCCCCCGGGTGCCCAGCCTGCCGGTACGCCCGTGGTGGTTTCGACCTGGAATCACGGCACCGCGGCCAACGAAGCGGCCTGGAATGTGTTGGCGGATGGCGGACGCGCTCTGGACGCTGTCGAAACCGGCGTGCGGGTTACCGAAGCCGACCCTTCCATTTCATCGGTTGGTTATGGCGGTTTTCCTGACCGCGACGGCCACGTGACCCTCGATTCCTGCCTCATGGACGAACACGGCAACGCCGGCGCGGTGGCCTTTTTGCAGGACATCAAACATCCGGTCAGCGTGGCGCGGGCCGTGATGGAAAAAACTCCCCACGTGATGCTGGCCGGCGAAGGGGCCCGGCGTTTTGCGGTCGAACAGGGCTTTCCCACCGAGGACCTGCTCACAGACAGCTCGCGGCGCGAGTGGAAAAAATGGAGCGCCGAGAAGCACTACACTCCCTGGTCGCAGCAATCCAACCCCGCCAACCACGATACCATCAGCCAGCTGGCCCTCGACCGGCACGGTAATCTTTCCGGCGCCTGCACCACCAGCGGCCTGGCCTTCAAGATGCACGGCCGGGTGGGCGACTCGCCCATCATCGGCGCGGCTCTCTACGTCGACAACGACATCGGCGCGGCCTGCGCCACCGGCGTGGGCGAAGAAGTGATGAAGACCGTCGGCAGCTTTCTTATCGTCGAACTGATGCGGCAGGGAATGTCCCCCAACGCGGCCTGCCGCGAGGCCGTGGAACGCATCGTGCAAAAAAATCCGGATTGGCGTAATATCCAGGTGGGATATTTGGCGTTGGACAGGGCCGGCAATGTCGGCTCCTATGCGATCCAACCCAACTTTCAGTATGCCCTGCGCAATGGGGACCGCACCGAATTGACTAATGTTGCGGACCGCGCGGCGGCTGATCACTAAATATATCGAGGGGGATGGGGATGGCGCGCCTGGACGACATCGAAGCTGGCAACAACGACCATTCGGCCATTGAAGCAACCTACAGCTTCAAGCGGACCATCGGTGCCATCCTGCTGATCACCATCACGTTGATATTTGCGGCGGGCTACTCCTATTTTTCATTCGACCGCCTGACCAAGCGGACCCTGCACCGCACCGACGCCTTGTCTGCGGTGCTTCTGGAAACATCCCAGGCCCACCTCTGGTTCGAGGAAATCCTGTGGGGCGATACCAACGAAAGCATTGAAATTGTTTGGACGCACTTTGACGATGCCCTCGAGTACGCCAACCACCTGATGAGCGGCGGCAATATCACCACCGGGCCTGTGGCAGGCCTGAGCGGTACGGAATTCCAAGGCCAGATGCAGGAAATCATCGATCTGCTGAACGAGTTTGACGCTCTGGCCCACACCAGGTTAGACGCCGCCGAAGTTTCCCGTTCGGGCACCTCCATTGACCAGCAATTTGACGATGTCTTCAACCGCTTGACGTCAAAAACCGTGTTCCTTGGGGCCGCGTTGCGGCAGGAAAGTCGCCGCCAAATGGGCACCGCCAAGATGATGAATCTGGCGTTGGTCCTGCTCTACATCGCCCTCGCCGTTGCGCTGTTGATGGTCCTGCACCGGTACGAAAAAAATCAGAAATTGTCCGCCGAGCTGCTGTCCAAGCGTGACAGCCAATTGCGTCAGGCCCAAAAAATGGAAGCCGTCGGCAATCTGGCCGGAGGCATTGCCCATGACTTCAACAACCTGCTGCAGGCCATCTTGGGCTATGGCGAAGTGCTGTCCGAGGACCTGGCCGCCGAGGGCAGAAGCACCGAAGAGGTGGGCCACATCCTCACCGCCGGCCGCCGTGCCTCGGAACTGACCCGCCAACTGCTGGCCTACAGCCGCCGACAGATCATCGCCCCGGCCGATCTGGATTTGAACGCCCTGATCGCCAATCTGGTAAAAATGCTGCAGCGCCTGATCGGCGAAAACATCACCCTGGAAACCGCGGTGAGCGATGACATCCTCACCATCAACGCCGACCGGGCCCAGATGGAACAGATTCTCATGAACCTGTGCATCAACGCCCGCGACGCCATTGGCAATGACGAAGCCGGCACCGTCGCCATCGAAACCACCAATGTCGTGATCGACGACGCGTATTGTGCGGATCATGTTTGGGCTCGCCCCGGTCCCTATGCCCTTCTGATCATCACCGACACTGGTTGCGGCATGAGCCAGGAGGTCATGGACGAGGTTTTTGAACCGTTTTTCACCACCAAATCGGTGGGCAAAGGTACGGGCCTGGGGCTGTCCACGGTATATGGTGTGGTGAAGCAGAATGGCGGCATGGTCAATGCGTACAGCGAGCTTGAGCACGGCTCGACCTTCAAGGTCTACTGGCCTTTGATTGACGGCCTGCCGGAAGCCGAGGTGAAAGCGGAAGTCGCCACGTCATTGCGAGGCAGCGGCACCATTCTTGTGGCCGAAGACGATGCCGGTGTCCGGAAATTCGTGATCCGCCTCTTGCAGGACAGTGGCTATAGAGTCCTGGCCACCGAGGATGGACAGCAGGCCATCGAAGTGTTTGACACTGACTGCGAAGACATTGATCTGGCCTTGCTCGATGTCGTGATGCCCAACAAGAGCGGGCGCGAAGTCATGGAACACATCCGGCAAAGTGGTTCGAACATCCCCGTCATTTTCTGCAGCGGGTACAGCCTGAATGCCATCCACACGGATTTCGTATTGGACGAAGGTGTCGAGTTGGTCGAGAAGCCGTATCGCCGGCATGATTTGTTGGTGAAAATCAGAAACGCACTGAAGCCTGCAGAGTAGTTTTGAAGGGGCCGCCCCGCTGCAAGTGCAGGGCGGCCTTTTTTTTATCTAGGAGTCTTCACTCCCCAACCATTTGTAGACCACACCCGCCAGGATCGCCCCCACGATGGGCGCCACCCAGAACATCCACAACTGACCCAAGGCCCAGTCGCCCACAAAGAGGGCCGGCCCCGTGCTGCGTGCCGGGTTCACCGAGGTGTTGGTGACCGGGATGCTGATCAGGTGGATCAGCGTCAGGCCCAAACCAATGGCGATCGGCGCCAAGCCCTTGGGCGCCCGCGCGTCGGTGGCCCCCAGGATGATGATCAGGAACATGAAGGTCATGACCACTTCGGTGATCAGGGCCGCGACCATGGAGTAGCCGTGGGGCGAGTGTTCGCCATAGCCGTTGCTGGCCATGCCGCCACTGACGTCGAAGCCCGCTGCGCCACTGGCGATCAGATACAACACACCCGCGCCGGCGATGCCGCCGAGCACCTGGGCGATGATGTAGGGCGCGAGTTCGGATTTGTCGAAACGGCCGCCGGCCCACAGGCCGAACGAGACGGCGGGGTTCAAATGGCACCCGCTGATGTGACCGATGGCGAAGGCCATGGTCAGGACGGTCAAACCGAAGGCCAGCGAGACACCGAGATAGCCGATGCCGACGTTGGGTATGCCGGCGGCCAGGACAGCGCTACCGCAACCGCCCAGCACGAGCCAGAAAGTGCCGATGAATTCGGCGCCGAGTTTTTTGGACATGGTTTTCCTCCGTGAATAGGTTCTCCCTCGTGAATTCGAGGGAGAACATGACATATTCAGGGGGGAATTGCACTGGGATTGTGCCCTGGGCCTATAGAGTTAGATCTGGTCTTTTTTCAGCACGCGCCAGCGCCAGGCAAAGTACAGCGCCACCCAAAGTCCAGCGCTCACCAAGACCGCCGGCACCAGCGTTGGGCCCGTCCCCACCATGTTGAACGTTCCGTGATAGACCATGAAAGCCAGGGTGCCCGATTGTTGCAGCACCGTGCAAGGGCCGGGGTTGCGCCAGAACGTGAGCACCAGCATTTGCAGCGGGACGCAAAACAGCGGAGCGCCCAGGAGGTAGGTCCGGGGTGCCACCATGAAATACGCGTTGTCCCCCACGGGAATCTTTGGCAGTACAGCGGCCAGCAGGTGGCCAATGCCGAACAGGGTTGCGGCGCCCGCCAAACTGGCAACCAGGATCACACCAGCGCTGACCACACCGGCCCGCAGCACATCCGGCCGCGCGAACATCCGGCCCAATGTGCGCATGCGCAGGTGGTAGGCCATGGTGGTCGCGCCGATGGTCGACATGAAGATCATGCCGGAGAACCAACCGTTGAGTTCCGATTCGTACCGCAGCAGGGAGCGCGAATCAAAATATCCCAGTGCAGCAAAGGCCACTGTCACAACAGTTACTCCCAGCCCAATTTTCCACCACGAGCGCAGGAAACTGTTGGTCATGGCCAGGTAGATGGCCTCCCAGACCAGGCCACCCACGCGGTCGTTGCGCTCGCGAGAGGCGGCAACCTGGCGGTTCACCATTTGCAGCAGAGCGTGAAATGGCCTGAGTCCATCATCTTTTTCCAGTTTGTGCACGTTGCGGGCGCGTTTGAATTCTTCAATGCGTTGGGTGTTCTTCAAATCGGACAGGGAGATGTAGGGTCGCTGGGCCACCTGACGGGCGAGCGCCCGGCTGCGCAACTGTTGCCCCACCACACCGATCGCCACCGCAGCGGCGACCGTCAACAGCGCCGCCTGGTCCAGCAGCAGATGAAACTTCTGCGGCGGCAACCACAGCAGAAACTTCATGCTGATGGCGAACAACCACACCGCCTGAAACGGCAGCCACGAAGCATAGACAAAACGCATGACCACCAACACAGTCGCGGCGTAGGCGATCAGGACAAGGCACACCAGCGACCAGTTCAGGACAAAACTTCCCTGAATGACAGCCGCCAGGCCGGGCACCACCAGGCCGGCGATGAAGGTCAAGGCTGCGACTGTGACGGCGGTCAGGATTTGATCCCGCACGAGGTGACCGCGCAGTTTTGGCAGCAGAAAACTGAAGGCCTTGCTCATCACATCCTGTTGCGATGAGGCCAGGAAGAATGCCGTCGACATGGCAAGTGCCAGCACGAGCAAGAAAGAAGCGGGCTCGGTCTTTTCGCCTTCGAAATGGGTCCAAACCGTCAAGGGCAACAGCAACAACACCGGCAGGAAGAACGACCAGAACAGCAACCCTTTGTTGCGCAGATAGATCCGGGTTTGGAGAATCAATGCGGACATGCTCTGCCTCACTTTCCGGTCACGACCAGG
>DAOVTU010000680.1 GCA_030632925.1 Candidatus Krumholzibacteriia bacterium
GCTGGCCGGCAGTTCCCTGCAGATGCTCTTTGCCGACAACATCAAGGAAATCGTCCAGGGCCCTATGGTGGCCTTCGGCGTGTTTGTCGCCAGCCCCTTCCTGACCGTCCTTGGTGTGGCTATCAAGGCGGCCCTGATGCACGGCGTGCTGATGCTTGTCAGCGGCAACCGGCTCGGCTTCGAAGCCACTTTTCGGGTGGCGGCCTACAGTGAAGCGGCTGGCATTCTGACCCTGGTGCCCGCCTGTGGCAGTGGCGTCGGCATCATCTGGTCCCTGGTCGTGTCGGTGATCGGCCTCTACAGCATCCACGAAACCGACCCGTGGCGCGCCGTCGTCGCCGTCATCATCTCCACGTCGATATGCGCCTCGGCCATCGGTGCCGGCCTGGTGAGCGTGGCGCTGGGCACGGGCTGAGTGGCGCCGTGTTGTTGGTACCCGAAAAATCCCCCACGCTGCGGTTGCTCCTGTTCTCGTTTTTCCCCCTGCTTTTGGGCGCCCTGATTCTCGTGCGCATGGCGCCGGATTTTATATTGGGATTGGCCCACTGCCCCCTGCGCGACATCACCGGCTTTCCCTGTCCCACCTGCGGCGGCACCCTCGCCGCCACCAATCTTGTGCAAGCGCACTGGCTGGCCGCCCTGACCGCCAACCCGATGCTGGTCCTGCTCGGCGCGCTCTACGTATTGGCCGCCGGATACGCTACGGCCGCTACGGTGGTGCCCGGTTGGCGCCGCAGCCTGCAACTGTCCGCCCATGAAAAAAGGACCGCCAAATGGTTGGCGATCCTCTTGTTGGTCCTCAATTGGGCCTGGTTGGTAAAGCGGTACCTCTTCTAGTATTCCGCCAACAACTTCCTGGCAATCACCAACCGTTGAATTTCACTGGTGCCTTCGTAGATGCGAGTTACCCGCACATCGCGGTAGTAGCGTTCGACCGCATATTCCTTGCAGAATCCGTAGCCACCATGAATCTGCACCGCGGTATCGGCCGCTTTCCAGGCAGCCTCGGTCGCAGTGAGCTTGGCCATGGCCGCCTCTTTGGTGAACGGGCGGTCGTTGTCTTTCAACCAGCAGGCGTGGTAGCTGAGCATGCGGGCCGCTTCCAGGCTGGTGCCCATGTCGGCAATCATATTACGGATCGTCGGCTGGGCCGAAATGGGCTTGCCGAATTGCTCGCGCACCTTGGCGTATTTGATGGACTCCTCCAGGCAGGCCTGGCCGATGCCCAGGGCCTGGAACGCGATGCCGATGCGGCCGCCATCGAGCGCGGTCAGGGCCACCCGCAGGCCGTCGCCCTCTTCACCCAGCAAATGATCCGCCGGCACGCGCACATCCTCGAAATCGATGGTCACGGTATCGCTGGCCCGCAGGCCCATCTTGTCTTCCTTTTTGGCCACCGACAAACCCGGTGTGTCGCGTTCGATGATGAAGGCGTGGGTGTCCTTGTGGCCAGTCGTGCCTGGCGTGCGCGCCACCACCACGAAAAACTTGGCCCGCGAACCGTTGGTCACGAAACATTTGCTGCCATTGATGACATAACTGTCGCCATCTTTGGTAGCTGTGGTGACCAGCGAGGCGGCATCACTGCCGGCGCCGGGTTCGGTCACGCAGAAAGCCGCGATTTCACCAGCGGCCATGCGCGGCAGGTATTTTTTCTTCACTTCGTCATTGCCAAACAACGCCACCGGATACGATCCCACGCTGTTGTGCACCGTCAGCATCACGCTCACCCCGGCGCTGGCCTTGCTCAGCTGTTCGATGACCAGGCCATAAGTCAGGGTATCGACACCGAGACCGCCGTGGGACTCGGGAAACGTCAAACCAAAAAACCCATTGGCCCGCATCTTGTCGATGAGGTCTTCGGGCATGTCCCCTTCGACATCCATCTTGTGGGCCAGCGGTTCGATCTCCTGGCTCGCAAAATCGCGCACCATATCCTGGAACATCTTCTGGTTTTCGTTGAGCTCGAAGTTCATGCATATCTCCGGCGAAATGGGGTCGGTTTCACAGTGGCCATCAGCTCGCAATATAAGCGTTCAACCAGCCCTTACCAAGGTGCAGACCAACGGGTGCCCAAACCCGGCCCCAACAGGATGGCGTTCTTCAACAACCGCTCGGTTTCCACCGGCCAGCGCCGGAAGCCCGGATGGTCGGCAAAGAGAATCACCTGTCCGCGCCCCACACTCTCGCGGGTGGCATAACCGGTATTGGCGATGCGCGCAGCGGCTTCGGGCCACAGCAGACCGCCGAGGTGCAGTTGATCCCGGCCGGCAAAGCGCGCGGCCACCGAGACCGGCGGTGCAGCGATGAGCGGGTCGTTGCCGCCGTACAGCACCGTGATCTCATTGGGCAAGCCATAGTTGAGCCAGAATTCTTCGTCCAGTTCCGCGCGCAGCAAGGCGCCCTGGGGCATCATGCGCCGCAGACGAGCGTCGGCCTTGGCCCGATCCGATTTTTCGGGACCTTTTTGCCCCGGCGGCAACACCGTTTTTAACCAGTCATCCATGTGCAC
>DAOVTU010000428.1 GCA_030632925.1 Candidatus Krumholzibacteriia bacterium
CGGCTCGGATGCCCGGCGACACCGCGCCAACCGCCACAGAAAGCCGACATCTGGTGGGAGAAGCCGTCGTGAGTCGAGTGATCACCTGGGTGAACCTGGAAAAATGGGGCCTCATTCTGGTTGCCATGCACAGCTTGCTGGTCGGCGCCCTCCTGCTGTTTATCCCGGCCTGGACCCTGAAGTTTGCCGGTTGGCCGCCCATGGACGACCTGTTCTTCATCCAACAATCCGGCGCATTTCATTTTGTGGTCGCAGCCGGTTACCTGGTCGAATACAGGAAAAATCGTTCGATCAATTTGCTGATTGTCGCCAAAGCCACCGCAGTGATTTTCCTGCTCGTGCTCAGCCCCTGGGGCGAGGCGTGGTCTGTGCCGTTCAGCGGGATTACCGATGGGTTGATGCTGGTGGGCATGGTCATCGTTCACCGGCAGGCCGGCAAATCATAGCGGGCAACCCTCGCCGGTTTCGGACGGCCCCCGAGGCTCGTCCCGGCCAGCGCCGGGTTGCGAATTGTCATCGATTTTGTCCTTCACCTGATCGATCCCGAACATGATCGTCATCGTGACGCAGGTTGGAATGTAAGGCTTCATGTCGTCGGCTTCCGGATCCCTGGCCAGCACATCCAGGCACACATCATTGAGGGTGTGCAGTGCCCCGATTAATTCTTCGCCGCTGAACCCTTCCTCGAATCGGCGGACGGCCAGGTCCCGGCAATAGGCCATGAAGTCAGCCTTGACCCGCAGTCGAATGGCGTTGCGCAGGTTGCGCATAATCAACCGCTGCGACCAGACATGTTCCTTGTCGGCCATGGACTTGTAACTGGGGTATTTTTCCTTCAAGGCCACGATGAAAGTTTCGGCAATTTCGTCCTTATGTTTCTCCAACAACGAGTGAATCTTCAGATTGGGCCGGACCCGCACCAGCTTCATGGCATCGCGATTGCGACGGGTCCAATCCACCGGGTCGTACTTCAGGTTTTCGATCAAAAATGGCATGCGGAACAAAATTCCCAGACGCTCGCGCGGTGCCCAGCCCAGTTTTTGCCGGGTGCGCGAAGCATCGACATCCATTTTCAGGTCGACGTATTTTGCCATCCAGGGTTTTTCAAAGGGTTCTTCCCGCATCAGGCGCCCCACCACGCCCATAATGTGAATACCAGGCAATATAAACGGCCTTGGGGTGTGAAGAGGCGGCCGCGCGTTCTCGTTTTCATATGATGTCGCCGCAACAAAAAGCGACTCATGTGAGATGGACCCATCAGGGCTGGCAACGACAACTTCGCCGTCGGCAAAAACCTCGTGTTGCACCAAAAGCCGGTCGATAAAACTGACGGCATCCTTGATATGCAAATACGGGATCGCCGATTTTCCCCGCCCACCCAACAGGCGCCGATTCCAGGCCCGCGACAGCCAAACGCGCAGGAACATGTATAGCGGCGGGTACTCGCACCAATCGGAAAACAGGGCAGCAAAGCGGATGATGACCGATGGAAAAACATCGCTGTACTCGGCCAACATTTTTTCGCCGATGGCCTTGGTTTTGGCATAGATGTGATCACCATCCGGCGCGCTGTCCTCGTTCAACAATTCTCCTGAACGGGGGAAGGCACTGGCAGCGACCGAACTGGAAAAGATGAAGCGTTTGGGCTTGAGGTTGCGGCAATTGTCCAACACATTGCGCAAGCCCGCCACATTGGTCCGGTGGTATTCGGGATGCTCGGCACCGGAAAAATCATAGTGGGCGGCAAGGTGCAGGACAATGTCCGCCCCGCCGTCGGCCTGAATGAGCTCAAAGGTTTCGCGCAGGTCCTTGGCATAACCGATGTCCACCTGATGCCAGGTGATATTCTGATGAACAGGGGCTCCACAGCGGACCTGTGACCGGCGCGCCAGGGCGTGGATGCGGTAGTCATTCTTGAGAGCTTCCAGCAAATGCCGACCAATGAACCCCGAAGCGCCCGTAATGACTATCCGTGGCAGTGACATGGTTGCCCTCCCGCACCGGTTCAACCCGGTACAATCACCTGGTCTTCTACGATGGTGACATCCAGCCGTCGCAAGGCGGCGTTCGGCATGCCATAAACAACCTCGCCATGAACATCAAATTTTCCTTCATGGCAGGGGCAAACATAAAGCTGTTGATCTTCAAACCACCGCACGCGACACCCCTGATGAGTGCACAACAAAGAGCGGGCGATGATCCCTTCATCGGTGTGCACGATTTCAACCGGAAAGCCGTTGTTCTCCAATCGCACCCGCCCACCCAATGGAATTTCCGCCAAGGGCAAAACCAGAGTGCGCGGCACAGCCTCCGATTGTTCGCTGGCACATCCGGTCAACATGTCTGTCAGGGGAAAAACAAGGCAGGCGGTCATGACCCGAAAACCGTTCATGGTGAAACGGCGGCGGCAATGGTCAGGCGTGTGATTGGATTCAACCACGCTCAACTTCCGGCTCCAGTTTTATGGTTGCCATGCGGGACAGAATGTCGAGGGTCTCCTGGGCTTCCTTTTCATCCAGTTGGGCCAGGGCGAATCCGGCATGGACCAATACATAGTCGTCTATCTGGGCTTCGGGCACATATGCCAAACAGACCTTGAGCGTGGAGCCGTCAAAATCGACAGTGCCCATGCGCATCAAACCCTCTTCTACGGCAACGATTTTTCCAGGTACTCCGAGACACATGTGAATCTCCAATAGGGGTGGTTGGAATTCTGTGTTGAATATACCACTTCAACTCCTCCAGATCCATACAGATTTGCTGTTTTGATTGGGCCCCAGGTCGATGCGATGGGCACAATCACCGCGGTGGCGGCAGGCCAGTAAATCTGTGCCTAAACAGTATTTCATGAGAAACGGCGCGCCCCTCAAAGAGCGCGCCGTCCCAACAAACCCATCCTAAACTTTTTGAATATCTAGTGATCCCCACCAGGTCCACCAGCACCAGCAGGAATGCGGATGTGTTCCACCATTTCCTGGATCTCGGCCGGCGACGGCGGCGGCGTCATCTTCGACACCGCATAGGCCACGATGAAGTTGATCAACGCACCGACGGCACCAAGCGAGCCGGGGCTGATGCCCAGCACCCAGTGCGCGGCGTCATCCGGCGCCAACGTGGTGCCCGCCCAGCCGTAGCCGGCGGCCTTGTCGTCCAGACCAGGACCGTAATACTGGATGCGGCCATCGCCGTTCTTGTCTTCAAATACGAGCAGGCCGGTTTTTTCCCAGTTGCCTAGGACGTGTCGCGCTAATTTCGGCAACCTATTTGACCAAGGTCATGCGCCTGGCGTCACTAACCTCGCCGGTATCCACTCTGTAGAAATAGACACCTGCAGCCATCGCCCGGCCCTGGTTGTCTCGGCCGTCCCAGACACATTCATGCGAACCCTGTTCAAACATGACCCCGTCGATGAGAACGTCGACCAGGCGGCCCGAGATGTCATAGACGCTCAGGCCTACCCGGGCCCGGTTCGGCAAATCGAAACCGAGGGTCGTGCGCGGATTAAACGGGTTGGGGTAGTTTGGCCGCAGGTGTGATTTTTCCGAAAGCTCAACCGGAAGTGGAACTGCGCTCGCGTTCCCGCACTGAAAATAGGCGGTAGCCAAGCCGTCCCAGCGGCCAAACAAAACGGCGGTCCCGGCCACTTCCAGGTCCCAGACAGTGGTTGGCGAGGAAAGGGCACTGACCAATGTGGGAGCTGTTGGGGCCGAGATGTCGAAAATATAGAGACCCGGTTCATCGCTCGTTACGAAAGCTGTATCGTCGACGATACCAATGTACCAGGTTGGATTGTGCGTGACTAACGAACCGACGAGGGTCGGCGTTGCCGGATCGGAAATGTCAATTACCTGTAAACCCTCCTGGCCACAGGATAAATAC
>DAOVTU010000523.1 GCA_030632925.1 Candidatus Krumholzibacteriia bacterium
AATACTGGTCATGATGGACGTTTTCGTGGGGATCACGCCAGACCGCAAATCCCTGGAAATCGTACGCTGTACTCGCGGTCTCAAACTCAAGTTGGAGACGCATCGTGGAGTCGGTGACGGCGATGGCGTCATAGTTCAACAACCCCCCGTCCACAAAATATTCATCGTATTGCGCCAGCCACAGGGGGCCGCTGTCTCCCCCGATGCCCCAATCCGACTGGTATTCCAAGGTTAACGTGTAAGGAACATTGGGCGCAACCTGGAACGTATACAGATCCAGACCATCGGACGGCGAGAAAAGACCGTACTGGATTTGTCCTTCGTTGAGGGTCTCGCCATAGACAACCATGGCGCGGAAATATCTCGAAGTTTCGTCGGCGGAAGTGATCACGCCAACATCATAGGCTGCTGCCGGGCGATTGGCTGCGTTGATCAGGACGGCATCAAGATAGCCAGCCGGTCGCGTTGAAAAGCCGACATTACCGGCGAACCCGATATCGGCTCCATCGGACGCAGTGTGTATGCGGACATCGAGGTCACCGGCCGGGTCATCAGTCCGGACCCATACGGCAGCCCAGTCACTTGGGGCGACGCCTGCCTGGGTAGTGATGCGGAATCCGTAGCAATTGTACCAGGGATTGCCTTCGACAGAATCCCAGCCACCGGTACGTGGGCCGGCCGAGTACTGACTGTAAATTGTGCCAGCGACCATGGTTGTTGGCTGCCAGACCCACTGCTTGCCCCAGTCGTTGTTGCTTTCGACCAGTTCGGCCACGATTTCGTCGTGATCCGCAGTAACCGAGAAAACGTGGCGGCCGCCGGCGATGGTCAGCGGGCCCTCGTTGATCGTAATACCATGGTCACCCCACGCGGGGATGGCGCTGGAGAAGGATCCCACCTCGAAGCCGTCAAGAAAAACGGATGAGGCGTGCTGATCAACGGCGACTTCCCCATTGTTGGTGATACAGGCGTTCCAGTAGGTTGTTGAAGACAACAGATTGGTGTCGGCGGCAATGGCATCCCCGGAAGCGACCTGCGTATCTTTGGGCATCACGGCGTAATCCCAGTTGACGTTGCGCGGTTCAGGCACCAGGTCGGCGGGTATCGGTTCGCGCACGGTGACGGGTCCGTATTCGGCGTAGCCCTCGGTCCAGTGGCCGGCAACATCGACGGTGCGAACCGAGAGCCAGTAAGTACCCGGAATAACGGGATCAGTCTGGATGGCACTCAGCGTATAGGGATGGGTGATCGTATAACCAGGTTCAGCAACCCCGCCTCGCGCCCAATTGAGACAGTAACCGGCAACCCCCGAGAAATCATCAGTCGAACCAGTAACCTTGATGCCGATCGTATTGTCGGAACTGGTCGATCCCACCGGGTGGGAAGTGGAAGACAACGACCCGGTCACCGGTGCAATATGGTCGACGGCCCCATAGCCATTGTTGGCACAGGTTGCCCAAAGCTCCTTTGAGTACTGGGGATAGCGGGCCTTGAAGTCAAAGATAAAGATCCAGGGTTGTGTGGGCTCATCCAGGGTAATGACTGTGAGGACTTCGGCCGCGGTCGCGGTCATGTTGTCCTCGTGGTCACGGTCAAAATAGGGATCATTGTCCCGCCCGGGACTCACGACGTCGTGCAGAAAAGCGGTGAAAATAGCCTCTGTCGCCCATGTGTTTCGGAGATCACCACCCGGTTTAGTGCAGTTTTCGATCCTTTCATAATGATCGGGCCCAATGGGGTTAGTGGCTTCATTTTCAGTCCACATTGTACACACATAGTCGGATATCCAACTGGGGGCACCTTCACTGAAGGCAATATTATCGTTTTCGCTACACCACTCACAATGACCGCAATCTTCCGGGATAGCATCAGGATCATCGTCGCACATATCGTTACAGTAGTGAGCGGGAACGCCCAGGGCTTGCGTCCAAATGAAATGGTGCCCGTACTCATGAATGTGCGTGCCGTTCTTCCAGGTGGCAGTGTTCTGAATGTAGATATCGGGGACTTCATTGATACCGATTGTTCTTCTGGTGTAATGGGACCCTCCGGCGATGGGCCACCAGACATCAACCCATGGCAGGCCGGTGTATCCGAGGGATGTGTATAGGAAAACGTTGGCCCGGGAGAGGGCGCCGGTGATGCTCAGGGCGCCGATATAGCCGCCCCCAGTGGTAACATCGCCGTAATCAATGGCAGAGCCGGTGAAGTTGGCGGTAGTGAAGGAACGCCAGACATAGGGAATTCGCTGGATCAGGTTGTCTTCCATGACCAAAAAGGCATCGTTGCCGGAAATGACCGAAAAGCCAAGATCCATTCCGATACCATCGGGGGCCTGGAAGGTGATCGAAAAATTCCCATCGCGGTCGGTAGTAGTGCTGCCCATGACAATGTTCATCAACCCCGTTTTCCATAGGGCGCGGACAGTGACTCCGAATATGGGCCTGAAAACACCATCATACGCGATGCCATTGTATTCGATTCCGATCCGGCCGTGGAGAGTGACCGGATGGGTGGATTTGTCGACCGGTGGTACGTACATCTCGCAATTTTCGGTGAGGTACGAAGGGAGTTTGTCCTCACTGATCGGGGGCAGCAACTCCGCTGGATCGGTCGGTGGTGCAAACGGACTGGGGGCGTCATAAGAGCTTTGGGTTTTGTACGTCATGGTCCCTTCATATTTTTTTGCCAGAATTTCAGGTGGTGACAGGTCCAGAAATTTGGTGACGGGGCGGCCATTGGCAGTAAATGTGAGCGTCAGCTTTTCCCAGGTTCCGTCGGGTGTCAGGTCAAACGACAGAGCGGCTTCGGCACCGGCCGCGATGGTCATGAACCTGCTGTTGCCAGGCACGACCGACCAACCAGGGCCGGACAGATCGATTTTATCAAGGGTGAGGTCTGTGGCCGGAACAATGGTCAGGACCAGGTGGCTGGCTTGTCCCTTGGTGACAACGGCCGGTTTTTCGGTGACCCGAATTTCGAACGGTGAATCGATATCGGTTGCCAGAACCTGCCCCGCCATACACAGCAGCAACGGGAGGACTAAACGGGCCCTGCGCAGCACGGCGCTCACTCTTCGACCCTGACATCACGCTGCACAACCGCCAGGCGTTCCTTCATGCCGGTCAGCCCTTCCCGGATGGCCGTTGCCTGCTCATGGCGTCCAGCCCGGTCGGCATACTTCGCCTGAACTTCCATGACCCCAATTTCCGTCTGCAGCTTTTTGGCACCAATTTCCTTCTGGAGCCGTAGGGCCTCCAAGTTGTCGTTGGTATCTGC
>DAOVTU010000614.1 GCA_030632925.1 Candidatus Krumholzibacteriia bacterium
CGAGTTGCTGGCGGTGCACACTCCGGAACACCTGCAAAGGGTCATGGCCAAGGCCGCCTCGGGCGGCGGCATGCTGGATCCCGATACCTATTGTGGTCCGTCAAGCGAGGCCATAGCGCGCAGTGTGGCCGGTGGTCTGGTGGACCTGAGTTGCCTTGTGCTGGACGGCACTTTTACTAACGGAATGGCTGTCGTGCGTCCGCCCGGTCATCACGCTACCGCAAATCAGGCCATGGGGTTCTGTCTCTACAACAGCGTGGCTGTTGCGGCGGCGGCCCTGCGCGCGCAGGATGTGCCAAGGGTGGCCATCATCGATATTGATGTGCACCACGGCAACGGCACGCAGGATATTTTTTACGCTGACGACTCGGTGTTGTATCTCTCCAGTCATCAGTATCCGCACTATCCCGGGACCGGTGCGGCGTCTGAATCCGGCGTTGGGCCCGGCGTGGGCTATACGCTCAATCACCCGCTTGATGAGGGTGCTGGCGATGCGGAATTTCTGGCCGCCTACACTGATAACCTGTTGCCCGCTCTGGCTGGTTTTAAGCCCAACTTCATTCTCGTCTCCGCCGGGTATGACGCCCACGAATCCGACCCTTTGGCCGGCCTGAACGTGACCACCGCCGGCTACGAAAAGCTGGTCGGGTTGCTGGTGAAAGCCGCCAACGAAATGTGCGAAGGAAAGATCGTATTTTCCCTCGAGGGCGGGTACCATCCCGGGGCCTTGGCCGAATGCCTGGCCGCCACTCTCAAAGTTTTACAAAGGTGAGCCGATGACCCTTCCCGAAACCGCCATCGAAATTCAGGACCTGACCAAGACATTTGGCAAAAAAGAGGCCGTCAAAGGCATCAACCTGGCCGTACCTAAAGGCTCGTTCTTCGGCTTCCTTGGCCCCAATGGCGCAGGCAAAACCACCACCATCCGTATGATCACCGGCCTGCTGGCGCCCACCCGCGGCGATGCCATCCTGGCCGGCAACTCCATCGTCTCGGCCTCGTTGGCGGCCAAACAGGGAATCGGCGTGGTGCCGGACGACCTTGCGTTATTCGACCGCCTGTCTATGTGGGAACACCTGACCATGGTGGGCAGCATCTACGGCTTGAGCCGCGACGAAACCCACACCCGCGCCGAAGATCTGCTGAACGTGCTGGGGCTGTGGGAAGACCGCGGCACTTTTGCCGCCGATTCCTCCCACGGCATGCGTAAGAAGTTGGCGTTGGCCATGGCGTTGATCCACAATCCGGCCATCCTTTTTCTGGACGAGCCCTTCGAAGGCATCGACCCGCTGGCGGGCAAGGTGCTGCGCCGGCTGTTGCAGCGCATGTCGGACAAGGGCACGACCATCTTCCTGACCTCGCACATCCTGGAAATCATTGAAAAACTGGTGGACCACGTGGCGATCATCGTCGCGGGCGAGATCGCCCTGGATTCGCCACTCGCGGATTTGACGGCCGGGGGCCAAACCCTCGAAGATGCCTTCGTGGCTGCGGCGGGCGACGAAGCCGGCGACGAAGAAATGGATCTGGCATGGCTGTAAAAGCTTTGCCCCTGGAAATGTTGCCCTACCTGTGGCGCGCCTGGTGGCGTAAACAGGAAAAACGCGGCGCCTGGCAAGGGGCCAATACCGCCATGGTGACCATGCTGGCGATGTTTGGCCTCATCGGCGTGCTGATCAGCAGCGCTTTTTCCTTCAAGAACCTGCACCATGGCAACTACGACACCGGCGTGGTGCTGCTGGAATTCTGTCTCAACTCCGTGCTCATCGGCTGGCTGTTCATTCCCATCATGGTGGGCTCAACCACCGCCGAGGGGCGCGGCCTGCAACCGGTGCGCATGGGGCAGTATCCGCTGAGTCTGGGAAATCTTTTGTCATTGGGCATGCTGGGCCACTTGGTGCAGCCTGTTTATTGGATCCTCATGGCCTCGTCGCTTTGTGTCCTGTGGCCGCTGTCGGCCACCACGGAACCAACCCTCGGGCTGATCGCCGGAGTCCTGTACGTTTTCTTCGCAGGGTGGCTGGCCTGGAGTGTCGAAATATTCGGCGGCGCGCTTTTTTCGTCCCGCCGCGGCCGCGAGTTGATGATGCTCATCATCCTGATCTTGCTGGTACCCGCTCTTGTGATCATCAACGGCGATTTCAGTCTGGTCGAGGGCGCGATGACGTTCTCTCTCAGTGACCGCACCTGGTTATTGTTGAGCGCCGACGCGACCACTGGCCTCTTCGCCCAGGCCCGCATCCTGTCACCTGCGGTTTGGGTTTCGGGAGCGGCCTCCGGTGCCTCGGCCACCAGCGGGATCGCCCTGTTGGCCGTCGCCTTGCTCAGTAGTATCGCGGTGGCCGCCTTGAGTTTGCGGCGCGTGATGCTGCACCCGCCGAACAGTTTGTCCGGCGGCAAAGGCGCCCTCAAATCCATCGGCCAGATGCGGGGCATTCCCGGTCTTCTGGGGCCACTGGTGGTCAAGGAACTGCGCTACCTGACCCGCACGTTGGACCACCTGATGGGCGTGGGTATGGGCTTGGCGGCGTTCGTCTGGGTATTCGTCAAACCCGAACATCTGCCCTTCGTTTTACCCTTGGCCGCCGTCAACATCGTGATCAACGAAGCGGCCATTCCCCTGAACAATTTTGGCCTGGATGGTTCGGGTGCCGACCGCTACCGGTTGCTGCCGTTGTCCGGTCGTCAGGCGGTGTTGACCAAGAATCTGGCCTTTTTTATCCTGGTGGGAATCCATCTGATTCCGGTGGTGGTGGCGGGCATTCTGAA
>DAOVTU010000412.1 GCA_030632925.1 Candidatus Krumholzibacteriia bacterium
ATTTCGTACAAAAAGCGGGCATGGGGACGGACTGCCGGGCTTTGGCATCGCAGAATGCAAGATCCAGCAGAATGCAAGATCCAGTAGGAGATTCGTTCTCAGTCTCAATGGAGGCGATCTGTAGGTGGGGCAGGTTCCTCCTCTTCCATCTCGGCCAGCCGACGCCTCATGAGCAGCATTTTGCGGCCCCCGCCGATCAGCAGCACCAGCGCCAGTAGCACAAACAGCCCGGGCCAGCGGGTCAGCAGCACCAACCAGCCGTAGCGCAGGCGCATGGCGGAGGCAAAGTCCGCGTAAAATGTCGCGTCTGATTCTCCGGTGACCTCAGCGAAAGCCGCCGGGAAATTTCCACCCCTGGCCGTGGCTTCCACCAGCTCTCCCACCACCTCCTCGCCGTACCGATCCATCAGGCGTTCGACCGCCAACAGGCTGGTGCGGTAGGCCCGGTCCGCCCGCTGGGCCGAGCCGGGAAAGGCGCTCTGCAGGCTGGCCAGATTGGGCACCTGGCCGTCTATGATCAGCGAGACCGTGTCGGTGAAGCGCCACTCGCCTCCGTAGTGCATGGCGGCGCCTTCGTGCAGCCAGGTGGGCAACCACTGGCCCTGGGCGCCCTGGAAGAGCAGGGCGTGCACCATTTCGTGCAGGAAGACTTCACGGGCCCCGCGCCCCACCGCCGGCAGGCGCGAATAGTCCAGGGCAATCAGTCGTCCATGCCCCACGGCCACGCCCACACCCCAGTCCGGGATGCTGGTGCCAAAGTGGCGCTGGAAAGACGGCGTGTCGAGCACGAGGCAGACCACCGTATCAGGCACCACACCGGCGGGCATCAGGCGCTGGGTGAGGGTCGCTCCTTCGGCTTGCCACACCGCCTGGCACTGTTCGGCCACGCTCCATCCGGACCGGGATTCGGCTTCGAAGCGCACCACAGGTGGCGCGGTGGCCAGGGCTGATGCCGACAGCACCAACAGCCAGACAGCCACCAGCGGCCCGAGATGATTCCGGATTTTGGTTCGGAGCAAGACACGACCTCTGGTCAGGGGGTGTGGAATCGGGTTACATTGGGCCAGTATCCAGTCAAAACGGATTTTCGGCAATCAATTGGGGGAGAAATCCATGTCCACCGCCGAACAATTGGCATCGGTGACTGAACGGATCAAAGCAGGCGCACCGGTCGCGGTGCTCTCGGGAGCGGGCCTGTCGGCCGCCAGTGGCATCCCCACTTTCCGCGGAGCCCAGGACAGCCTGTGGAGTAAGTACCGGCCCCAGGATCTGGCCACACCCCAGGCTTTTGAGCGAGATCCCAAACTCGTCTGGGGTTGGTACGATTGGCGGCGCGAGTTGATCGCCGCCTCGAAGCCCAACGCCGCCCACCGGGCCCTGGCCGACCTCGAAAATCACACCCAGGTGACGATCATCACTCAGAACGTGGACGGCTACCACCGACTGGCGGGCAGTTCGCGCATCCTGGAATATCACGGGTCGATTTGGACCGTGCGGTGCCAGGGCTGCGGCGATGAGACCCTGGACGAGCGGGTGCCTATGCCCCTGCTGCCTCACTGCGAAAAATGTGGCGGGTTGTTGCGACCGGGTGTGGTGTGGTTCGGTGAAGGCATTGATCCGGGGGTGATGCAGGCCTCGGCCCAGGCCACTGATGACTGTGAAATTTTCCTGGTCATCGGCACGGCGGGCGCCGTGTATCCGGCGGCCGGGCTAGTCGCTGCTGCCCGGCACGGAGGGGCCCTGGTGGTGGAATTCAACCTTGAGCCCAGTGAGATCAGTCACCTGGCCGACCTTTTTGTCGCCGGATCGGCCGCCGACACCGTACCCGATCTGTTGCCCGCCCGCTAACGTCTGGCTGTCGACCTCGCTGGCCAACACCGTCGGCAGCAACAGGAAGAACGAATTGCCCTGCAACTTGACACTGTGCACACAGATGCGACCACCATGGCTGGCCACCGCCGACTGGGCAATGGGCAGGCTGAGTCCCGACCCGCGCTGGTGGTGCTCGATCCGGCCGACCAATTCGAATTTCCCAAACAAGGCTTCGCGCCGCTCCTCAGGGATGGCCTCGCCGGTGTTGAAGACTTCCACCAGGCGCCACTTGATGGGCAAATTTTCGTATGGGGCGAACGATGGCTGTGAAACAAGGCGGTGGATGTCTTCAGACCGAGGCGACTCGCCCAGGCGCCCCAGATCCGGCACTTCGTCCACCTCGCGGATCATGACCCGGCCCTGATCGTAGTTGTGCACCACGGCATTCTTGAGAACTTTTTCGAAGGCCAGCTTCATCACTTTTTCGTCGCACAGCACCAGCCATTCCTGTTCGTCATCCACACCATTGATCACTTCAATGCCGCGGATCTTGGCCAACTCGCGCACGCCGCACAAACCCAGTTCCACCAGGCTGTTGATGGACGTGAACTTCAGGTCGAGCTCCTTATCGCTCGACTGGATCGAAGTCATCTGGATGGCGTCGTTCATGAAACCGTGTAGGCGTTCGCCACTGCTCTCGATGATATTGACGACCTCGACAACATCCAGCCGATCGAGCACCTCGCGGTCGCTGCCGACGGTGCGCTTGACCACGCTCTTGAGAATATTCACGCCGCCCATGATCGCCGTCAGGGGCGTGCGCACCTCGTGGGAAATCAGGACCAGGAAGTCGTCCTTGGCCCGATCCAACTGCTGCCGGTTTTCGAGGGCCGCTTCCAAGTGGGAGGTTTTTTCAGTCAGCTCGTGCTGGGTCTCGTCCAGGCTGGCGGCCATCAGATTGAAGTATTTGGTCAGGCGACCGACCTCGTCGTTGGCCAGGCCCGGAATCCGGCGTGAATAATCGCCTTCGGCCACCTGTTCCATGTTTTTTGAGAGCGTCGTCAAGCGGGCTGAAACCCCACCCACTACGCGGGTTACGCCGAAAATGGCGATGGCCAGGGCCAACAGTGCCATGCCCACAACGGCCGCTACATACCCCAGGCTGGCCATTTGCAAGCCTCGAGCTTCGTGGCCAATGAGCAGGGCCAGAGGGAAATCGTTGGACTGCCCGGCGGTCACCACCCAATGGTTCATTTGCGCGCCGAAGAGGGCTTTTTTCCAGGGTTTACCGAGATGCCAATCGCCGATCAGTTCGGCCCCCGTTTCAATGGCAAAAGGGCCCTGGTCAGCCGTGCGGTGCTGGTTTTTCAGCAAGCTGCCGACCGTAGGCACACCATCGGCCGCCGCAATTACGCGCCCCTGATGGTTCACGACGGTCCACCACATGCCAGACTCTGTCACCAGGCCATCGGAGCCCAGCAGGTCGGTCAGCATGCCGTTGAGGCTCAGAAAATAGATGGCATGATTGTGGGTGCCGAACACTTCGGCTTTTTCACGCACCAGGACCGGCAGAAGCGCAGCCAACTCGCCCACCGCCGACGCCTGGTATCCGGAGGTGACTTCTTCGATCAGCACCGGTGGGAAAACATAGGTGGCGTGCCAGGGGTCGTCGTAGGCCCGCACAGGTGCGCCGGAAGTATGGGCACCGCTCCACTTGTCGGGCCGGAAACCGGAGCTGAAGTATTCGCGGTTCCCCTCAAACCAGGCAAGCAGGCGACTGGCGTTGACCGGACCGCTGAGCGAATCGACAAAGCAGAGAGATTCCAGTTGGCAATTGGCATCCGAATTGTCGCCCGTGGGTGCGTTGCCGATCTGTGCGACACCGACCAGATAGTCCGCCTTGAGCAGATCTATCGCCCACTCCTGACAGACCTTGGTGCCGGACTTGCCGCTGCTCCCTTCCAAATCCGATTCAATGCAGACTTCGCTCTTTCGTGCCTGCAGGCCCATGGCTTCGACCAGGGCCTTCTGGCGCAGATTCTCAATGAGAAAGGTCACTTCTACGGCATCGTGTTCGACCAGCTTGTTCATAGCATAGCGGGTGAAGACCACCCAGCCAAAAGCGCCGACCAGCATGACAGCCAGAAACACTACCGGCAGG
>DAOVTU010000417.1 GCA_030632925.1 Candidatus Krumholzibacteriia bacterium
CCATGACTTTCAAAAGTTCCAGCGTGCCGACAATGTTGTTTTCGTAATAGCGCAGGGGAATTTCGCAGCTTTCGCCCACGGCTTTGAGACCGGCGAAGTGCACCACGGCATCGAACTTGTGGCTGGCAAAAACTTGATCCAGGGCCGGACCGTTGCAGATGTCGACCTCGTGGAATTCGATTTCACGTCCGGTCAAAGAGCGCACCCGGTGCAGGCTTTCTTCCACCGAGTTGTCGAGGTTGTCCACGACCACCACTTCGAAGCCGGCTTTGAGCAGTTCCAAGCAGGTGTGGCTGCCGATATAACCGGCGCCGCCGGTGACGAGAATTTTGCCGGACATGGGTGACCCCTTCTTCTTGATCAAGACGCTTCTTGATCAATACCTGCCTGCAGAATATAGAAACGCCTCGAAAATTGTGCACGGCGATACCGAAATCGTGTCAAGTGATGTTCGGAACACGTTGTAGGAATGATAGCTCAGACCCAGCCATGCACAATGTTCGAGGCGCTGAAAATTTCGCCTGTTGAAATCTCTTTGAGAAGAGCGACGGGATGTTGTTTTTCAGGTTTCGTCAGATGCTTCGCACATCATGCACACTGAATATGTCTCCCGCACCCCCTGCGGGATTCTCCCTCAATGGCGCTCATGATAACAGGGATCGGCCGCGTTTCGCAACATAAAAGGTAAATCTTCCCTTTTCCACGCCCTTGATTGACCTATCATACACACCACCATAGCTCAAATCCACCCATTTTCTGACAAATAATCAAAATTCGTCATTTGAGGCGACAATGCGACATATGGTATTGACTTTTGACTTCCAGTCCGCTAGAATTGTTTCACTGATCCATTGGAGGTGGGCCCATAGCGGCCCTGTGTTTTTTTAGAATGGGCCCGCTGCCCCAGATTGTTTTTTCGGAGGACTGGACCAACATGCGATCCATTACATCATTGATTTGCCTCGCGCTGATATTGGCCGCGAGCACCGCCCTGGCCGTGGAGAAACAGCCGGACATCATGAATGTCGCGGCCAAGACGACACTCAACCCACCGGTAGCCGGTTCGTTGACTCTCGCTTCTGGCACCTACGACCGGATCTACACTTCCGGATCAATCGACGCCCAGTGCGGCGCCGAGGCTTTCGATTCAGCCAACGACGGCATGTACTTCGATGTGTACTGCCTGCAGGTTGACGATGCCAACCCCATCGATCTGATTCTTGATGCCAACGGCACCAACATCATCGACACCGTGCTGACTCTCTATTGCTCACCGTTCAATCCGACCCAGCCGCAGCTGAATGTCGTGGCCTTTGATGACGACAGTGGCGAAGGCACTCTGAGTGCCATCACCGCGGCCCAGAATGTCGTGCTCGAAGAAGGCCAGGAATACTGGCTGGTCGTCAGCAGCTACGGCGCCAACATGACCGGTGACTACGTGATCCAAAAAAGCGGCAATGTGTACGACTGTGGAGTCGTGACCAACGAGCAGGCCACCTGGGGTGCCATCAAGGGCATGTACCGCTAGCAGGTTTGCGAAGGCCGTTTGCTGAAAAATTTTCGCCCGATTTTTAGCAAAATTTTCCAGCAAAAAAATCCCCCTCTTTCGCCCGGAGGGGGATTTCTTTGTCTGTTCCCATCACTCAGCTACGACCGGCCCACCTCGAACGAGGACATGGCCGCCATGTTGGCGATCTTCGCCACCGTCGACGACGTCGACGCCATGTTGATCGGCTGCTTGAGACCGTACAGCAGGGGCCCGATGACCTCGCGTTGTCCCAGATGCCCCACCAGCTTGTAGGCGATGTTGGCACTCTGCAGATCCGGGAAAATCAACACATTGGCCTGGCCCATGACCTGGCAATCCGGCACGTTCTTGCCGCACATGCCTTCGATCACTGCCACATCACCCTGCATTTCGCCATCAACCCGCAGCTCGGGGTGCTCGCGGTTGAGGATCTGCACTGCTTCCCGCACACGAGCACTCTCGGGTCGGTCGTTGTCGCCGAAGTTCGAGAACGAAAGCATCGCCACCACAGGTTCGATGTTGAAGTGGCGCGCCACTGTCGAAGCCATCAGGGCGATTTCAGCCAATTGGCGGGCGTCATTCTCGAAATTCACAGTAGTGTCGGCAAAGATGTAGACCTTACCCTCGACCAACAGCACATGCATGCCCACCACCCGCGTGATGCCTTCACGCAGTTCGGCCAGCGGCAGCACCACCCGCAGCGTATCGACGTAGGCACGGTCGGCACCGCAAACCATGCCGTCGGCCTCGCCATTGCGCAGCATCATCACACCATGATGCATCGGGCGTTGCACCAGACGCAGGGCCTTGGGGAAATCGTAGCCTTTGCGGGCCCGCTCCTGGAACAGCAACTGCGCCATTTCATCGATATTGGGACAGGCTGTCGGGTCCTTCAGTTCGATGCCCTTGAGGTCCACACCATACTTCTCGGCCAGATCACCGATCCGTTCCGGATTACCCAGCAGGATGGGATGGCAGAACCCGAGGTCCGCCGCCATCCGCGAAGCTTCGATCACGCGCTGCACTTCCCCTTCGGAAAAAACGATGCGGCGCGGCGCGGCCTGAGCCTGGCTGCGGATCGTATGCATCACCATCAGGCTCTTGTTGTGCATGCCTTCGAGGCGTTCCTGATAACGGTCCCAATCGGAGATCGGCTGCTGGGCCACACCCGTTTCCACGCCCGCCTTGGCCACTGCCAGCGCCACGATGGGCAGCACACGGCTGTCGAAGGGTTTGGGAATGATGTATTCCGGCCCGAACTCGAAGTGGGTGCCGCCATAGGCTGCGGCCACTTCGGCGGGCATGGGCTGCTGTGCCAGCTCGGCCAGGGCATAGGCCGCCGCCAGCTTCATTTCCTCGTTGATGGCATTGGCCCGGATGTCCAGCGCCCCACGGAAAATGAAGGGGAAGCCGAGCACGTTGTTCACCTGGTTGGGATAGTCACTGCGACCGGTGGCCATGATCACATCCGGCCGGGCCTCTTTGGCATCCAGGTAGGTGATTTCAGGGTCAGGGTTGGCCATGGCAAAAACGATGGGTTTGTCGGCCATGGACCGGATCATGTCCTTGTCCACCAGGCCAGCCACCGAGCAGCCCAGGAAAACGTCGCAACCGACCATGGCTTCAGCCAGGGTGCGGGCTTCGGTTTCGTTGGCGAAGTACTCCTTGTACTCGTTCATGCCCTTGGCGCGGCCCTTGTAGCACACGCCCTTGCTGTCGGCGAGCAGGAAGTTTTCACGGGGCACGCCCAGGCTTTCGATCAGCTTGCCACAGGCGATGGCGGCGGCGCCGGCGCCGGAGATCACGACGGTGAGGTCTTCGATTTTTTTATCCTGCAGCTTGGCCGCATTGATCAGCGCAGCGGCTGAAATGATGGCGGTGCCGTGCTGGTCATCATGGAAGACCGGAATGTTCATGGTCTCGCGCAGCTTTTTCTCGACCACGAAACACTCGGGGGCCTTGATGTCTTCGAGGTTGATGCCGCCGACGGTGGGTTCGAGCAACTGACAGAACTTGATGATCTCTTCGGGATCCTGGGTATCGATCTCGAGATCGAACACATCAACGTGGCCGAAGCGTTTGAAGAGCACACCCTTGCCCTCCATGACCGGCTTGCCGGCCAGGGCACCAATGTTGCCCAGACCCAGAACGGCCGACCCGTTGCTGACGACCGCGACCAGGTTGCCGCGGTTGGTGTATCTGTAGGCGTCGGCGGGGTTCTTTTCGATGGCGGTACAGGGGATTGCCACACCCGGCGAATAGGCCAGGGAAAGATCGTGTGCCGTGAGGCATGGTTTGGTGGGCACGACTTCGGTTTTGCCCGGGCGTCCCTCTTCGTGATAGTCCAGCGCGTCCTGATCTCTGACAGCCATAACTTCCATCCTTTCAATCGGTGGAATTCCGGAATATGTTCACTCA
>DAOVTU010000257.1 GCA_030632925.1 Candidatus Krumholzibacteriia bacterium
ATCAGGATCTGCTGGAACTGGAAACCGCAGCGATCCACCGCACTTTGAGCCGCATCGAAGAAGCCCTCGACCGCGAGGCCTTACTGCGCTGGCTGCTGAGCCTGGCCACCCGCGCCACCGGCGCCAGTTCGGGCTCGATCATGCTCTTTGATGACCGCTCGGAAGAACTTTACGTGGCCTATGCCTACGGCCTGAGCCAGCACACGATGCACACGACTCGTGTGCGCTTGGGCGAGGGCATTTCCGGCCGCGTGGCCGAATCCCGGGTGGCTGAATTGATCACTGACAACCGGCACCCCGGTGCGCGACGGGATCGCTCGTCCATCCAGCAGGCCATTTGTGCGCCCATCATCTGGGACGGAGAAGTCCTGGGCGTGGTCAATGTTTCGAACAATGACGGCGACGGTCAACTGGACGGCGGAGCCCTGGCGACCATCGAAAGCCTGACCCACCGCTTTGGCATGATCCTGGACCGCTTCCTGGGCCTGCAACTGGTGCGCAACAGCGAACTGTTCCGCAACATGGAGGAGGAACTGCACCGCGACACGGGGCATCCCCAGGCCGTGGCCAGCACCCTCTGCGATTGGGCCGACGACCTGCGTTCGGTATCCGGCGCCGAAGTCGTGCGATTGGAAGTGCTCACCAATGGTGGCGATTTGTTCTGGGCCGATGCCGAACAGACCGGTTACGAGTCGCCTCCCCATCCGGACAAGGCCCAAGTCCTGAGTTCTGGCCGCCCGCTGGTGCTGCGGCCAAGCGAAGAAGCCAGCCAGACCCTGACGGACAAGGAACGTCAGGCGACAGTCTTTCACCTGCCCGTCGGCCGCGAACCACTGCGCGCCCTGATCACCCTGGAGTTTGCCAGTGCGGCACGGGCCCATCAGTTCCACAACGTCAGCGCCGAGATCATCTACCTGGTCAACCGGCACCTGACTTCATTCCTGGACCGCGCCGCCACCGCCGACCAGGTGGACCGCCTGACGACCTTGGCGACGGCTCTTTCGGAGCTCGCTTCGGGTGCGGGCCAGACCGGTTTCCGGGACCGGGTCCTGTCGGCCGCCTGCCGCCTGACCGGAGCCTCAGAAGCATTGCTTTTGACCGGCGTGAACGACGCCCCGTCGGAGAACGAAGACCTGAGCGATGAGGATGCCCTGCGCCTTGAAGCGGTGCGCCTGTTGAGCGACGCCGGCACCCGCGGATGGCAAACCACGGTGCTGGAATCCACCGGTGCCGATGTGCCGCGCACCCTGCTGGTGGTGCCCCTGGATTCCAACAATCCGTTCCCCGGCCTGGTCCTGCTGGACAAGCGGCGCCTGCACCCGCTGGACGGCGCGAATTTTACGGAATTTGACGCGTTGTTCGCCCGTCGGTTGTTGCCCCTGTTGCATATCCCTTCGGAAGAGCCGCCGAGCATCACCACCGACGATACCGATGCCATCATCGACAAGCTGGAACCCGCCACCACCCAGAACGATGCGTTCTCCGCGGTGACCATCAAGACCCTGGACGGGATCCTGAGGCGGGAGATGGACCGTTGTGACCGCTACCACACCATGCTGGGCCTCGCGGCATTCCGTATCACCGGGAACAACCCGGTGCAGCCTGCCGGTCTGGTGGCCGAGATCGACCGCCGCCTGCGCAGCAGCGACCATATCGGCTGCCTTGAAGACGGCACCATCCTGATCATCGTGCCCGAGGACATTCAATCCTTGCCGCGACTGCAGCGTCGAGTGGCCGAGATCCTCAACCTGGTCACGGGAAGTCAGGAATTGCAGATTGTGAGCGCCACCCGGGTGTATCCTGGCAGTGGTGATACGCCGGCCAAACTGATGGCCTCGGTTTTGGGTGCGTTGCCTTCCAGTTCATAGCACTTGCCGACAAGGGTGGGTTTTCGACCGTTTTTACCGGGGTTATCCCCGGTTTTTTGTTGCCCAGAGGCTTCTGCCGGCCAACCCCTGTTGACGGAAGCACCCAGCCTGTATAACCTTCCCTGCCTAACCACAACACCGGATGCGACACATCCACGACGGCGCCATACCGGAGCAGGTCCAGAGTCGAAGGATCGGCTGGACGCGAGGAAAGATGGGCGCCGAGGAAAGAGCCTCAACGGAATGAAAGGCAGCATGGCCAGCGAACTCGCACGAATCCCCGGAAAAATCCGGATTCTGGACAACGCCACCATTGACCGCATCGCCGCCGGCGAGGTCATCGAGCGGCCCGCTTCCATCGTCAAGGAACTGGTGGAAAATGCGCTGGACGCCGGTGCCCGTAGCATCACCGTTTCCATGGAAGACGGCGGCCTGACCAGCCTGACGATCGACGATGACGGCCACGGCATTGCCTTCGACCAACTGCCGCTGGCTTTCGAACGCCACGCTACGAGCAAGATTGCCGCCGCAGCCGACATCATGCAGGTGGGCAGTTTTGGTTTCCGCGGTGAAGCCCTCGCCAGTATCGCCTCGGTCAGCCAGGTACGTTGCGTAAGCCGTTGCGAAGGGGAAGAACTGGGGGGCCTGATCGAAATCTCGGGAGGCGAATTGATCCGGCGCGAGCCTGCCCCGCGTAATCGCGGCACCACCCTGACGGTGAAGGATCTGTTCTTCAATACTCCCGCCAGGCGTAAATTTGCCAAGACGGCCCAGGCGGAAAAGCGCGCCATCATGAAGCTGCTCACCCAACTGGCTCTGGCCCATCAGGACGTGCGGTGGCTGGTGAAATCAGGCACCGACATTTCACTGGATCTGCGGCCGGTCAATAGCCTGACGGATCGGGCCCGCGATCTGTTCGGCGCTTCGGTCATGGATCATCTGGCTCGCTTCGAGTTGGAGAAGGGCGGCTTCAGTATCGGTGGCCTGGCCTCGCGTCCGACCTGGACCCGCGGCAACCGCGAACAGCAATTCATCTTCATCAACCGGCGGCCGGTCACCAACCGCGCCCTGTCCCAGGCCATCGTGCAGGCCTACCGTGAAGTTGTCCCGGCCGGACGTTTTCCCGTCGTGATCGCTTTTCTGCAAATTCCCAATGGTGAAGTCGATGTGAACGTGCATCCGGCCAAGACGGAAGTGCGTTTGCTGTTGGAGCGCGAAATTTTTGGCATGCTCAAGAAGGCCCTCAATGAAGGGTTGAGTTTGCGCCGGTCCGAAGAGATGCGGCCCTGGTCCGGCAATGAAGAACCGGCAACGCCGACCGGCGACACTCCCGAAAGCAGCGCCCAGGCCCAGGACGATTACCTGCGCAGCTATTTTCAGCGCGGGGCTTCGGCGGGCTACGAATACAAGGGTGTGCCTCAGGGCCAGGGCGAGTTGTTCGGCGCCAGCGCCATGCGGCCACCGGCCGTGGGTGAGGAAGACGCTGAGAACCAGACGGCTTTCACCGGTGCCGCCGAACCGCCGCTGCATTCGGCGCCTTTCTGGCAGTTGCACCGCACCTATATCGTGACCCAGATCCGGGGCGGCCTTGTGCTCATCGATCAGCACAACAGCCACGAACGCATCCTGTACAACGAGGCCAAGCTGGCCCTGGAGGCCGAGGGCGGCCTCGGTGTGCCAACCCAGCAATTGCTTTTTCCGGCCCACCTCGAATTGACGCCGGGACAGATCCAGGCCTGGCAGACCCACGCCGACCAACTGACGGCCATGGGCTTCACCATTGAACCTTTTGGTGGCCAGAGCATCCTGGTGCAGGGCATTCCGGCCAGCTTGAAGAACTGGAACGAAGGGCGCCTGCTGCTGGACATCCTGGACGATCTGGCCTGGGACGACAAACCCAGCCAGGAAAACCAGGTGGACCTGCTGGCCAGCTTCGCCTGCCATGGCGCCGTCCGGGCCGGCGAACCGTTGACCGTGCCCGAGATGCAAAATCTTGTAGACCAGCTGTTCGCCACCGACGCCCCGCTGTCGTGCCCCCATGGCCGTCCGACCCTGATCCAGTTTTCGCTGGCGGAGTTGGAGAAGAAATTCGGGCGGACTTAGAATGAGCACGGTCCCGCAGACCTGCCCGGCCATTGTCGGGCCCACTGCAGTGGGCAAGACAGGGCTAATCACTAGATTGGCTGGGGATTTCCCCTTGGAAGTGATCAGCCTGGACAGCCGGCAGATCTACCATGAATTGCGCATCGGCACGGCCCAGCCGACGGCGGCCGAGTTGGATATCTGCCCGCATCATCTCATCGACTTTGTTTCCCCGACCGAAAAATTTGACGCCGTGCGCTTTCGGCGGGAATTCGAGCAGGTGTATTTGGAGATCACGGCACGTGGGGGGCAGCCCATCCTGGTGGGTGGAGCCGGCATGTACCTGACGGCGCTGCGTGAAGGGTTCATGGAAATCCCGGGGCATTCCCCCGAGCGCCTGACCGAGGTGCGGGGAGAACTCGAGGCACTGACCGATGAAGCGATCCGCAAAAGACTGGCCAAGGCGGATCAGGAATCCTGCGACCGGATACATCCCAATGACCGCTACCGCAGCCAGCGAGCCCTGGAAATTTTCGAAATCTCAGGCGAGTCCATGACGGCCCTGACCGCCCGCCAGAAGCCGGATCCGGTCCTGGGCCTGGAATTTCCGGCCTTTGTGCTGGTCCGTCCGGTGGAAGAACTCGACCATCGCATTGCCCAACGCACCAGACTCATGCTGGAGCAGGGGTGGATCGCCGAGACAGAAGCCGCCCTGCAGAAATACCCATCCCAATGCCCAGGACTGCTGAGCATCGGCTACCGTGAAATCGTCCGCTGGCAAGAGGGCTTCCTGGCCCGCGAAGACTTGGACGAATCCATCATCCTGGTCACTCGTCAATATGCCAAGCGCCAACGCACTCTGTTTCGGCACCTGGCCGCCGAAGGGCAATGGCATCCTGATTCGACCGAAGTTGCGGCAGCCGTCAGTCGCCATTTCTCCTGACCACCACCAGCGTCAAGTCATCGAAGGCCGGTTCGTCGCCCGCGTGCTCGTCGAGCGCCGCGGTGACCGTGCCGATCAACTGAGCGGCCGACTGTCCATGCCCCTCTTCCAACACAGCCAGCAAACGGTCTTCCCCGAATGATTCTTCCTGATGGTCCAGCACGTCCGTCACACCATCGGAGAACATGACCAGGGTATCGCCCTTGGCCAGATTTACGGTCTCGTGGCGGTAGTCGGCTTCGGGCAGAACCCCAAGGGCCAATCCCCCCGTACGCATCCGTTGCACCGACCGATCGGCCTTGAACAGATACGGCCGTTCGTGCCCGGCGTTGCAATAGGTGAATGTGTGTTGCGCCTTGTCCAGAACACCATAAAACAGGGTCGCAAACTTGTTCAGGGGAGTGCAGTGGAACAGCTGTCGATTGCACTGCTGGATGAAGAGACTGCATGAGTCGGCCAGCGGTGCCTGCCCCCGCAGCATGGCCTGCAGATTTGACATCAGCAGGGCCGCCGAGATGCCCTTGCC
>DAOVTU010000033.1 GCA_030632925.1 Candidatus Krumholzibacteriia bacterium
ACGATCCCGACAAACGGATATGTTATGTAACGGCCGAGAATTTCATCTACGAGCTGATCTCCTCGATCCGTGATCGGCGTACTCCGGAGGTCAAGCTGAAATACCGCAGCATGGATGTGCTGCTGGTTGATGATGTGGCCTTCCTGACCGGCAAGGAGTCGACCCAGGAAGAGTTCTTCCACACCTTCAACGCGCTCTATGACCTGAAAAAGCAGATTGTTCTGACCAGTGATAGATCTCCGAAAGAGATCACCACTTTGGAGGAGCGCCTGCGGTCGCGTTTTGAGTGGGGCCTGATCGCGGATGTCCAGGCGCCTAACCTGGAAACCCGCATGGCGATTCTCAAGCGCAAAGTCGAATCAAATCAGATCATGATTTCCGACGATGTCATTACATACATCGCCGAGAACATCACCGACAACATCCGCCGACTTGAGGGGGCGCTTATTCGTCTCCTGGCTTTCGCGAGCCTGACGGGAAATGAAATTTCCCTGGAAATGGCCTCAGAGGTTCTCTCCTCCTTTTTCCAGGGCAGTTCATCCGGACCGGTCAAGATGGAGGATGAGAGGAACTCCGCAAGCTCTGTCTACTACGGCACCGTCGATCAACTCAAGTCCAAGCGACGCACCCAGGACCTGGCCCGGGCTCGTCAGATCGCGATGTACCTGTCTCGAGAGATGACGGGCGCCTCCCTCAACCAAATTGGCCGCGCTTTTGGCAACAAGGACCACTCCACCGTGAGTTATGGCTGCCAAAAGATCGCCGACCTGATGAAGGCCGACGCCCGTTTTCGTGGCGCCGTGCTCGACATCCAGGACCGCATCCGGGGGCGGCGTTAAGCGCTGCCCTGCTGATTTTTCTACCAAAGTTCACGCCCAATCCAACCTCGCCGGACCGTTTTGCACACCCGCCACCGGGGTTGATCCCTTGAATTTCAGGATGTTTTAGCTGGGGATAAATCAGGGGATAACAAGGGATAAGGCCGGGGTAAAAAAGGCCAAGCCGGGATAACAATCGAGGCCTGGGGAAAAAAGGGATAACCTCCGGGTTTACCCCCAGACTTATCCCAAGGAAGAAAAGCGTTTAAACAGAAGATTGGGTTGGGATATCAAGTAATCCACGGGGTTATCCCTGTTATCCACACCCCCTACTACTACTACTACTATTTATATATAAAAGAAGATAGAAGAGGGAACCGGACCCGGGAATGGTCCCTTGATTGAACTCGCAGGATCTCCTATCATGGCGATCCCAGAAAAAACGGAGAGACTGAACCGCCTACGGAGGATTCCATCGTGAAGTTCGAGATCCAGCAAGAGGATTTGCAGAAGGCCCTGGACGTCATCGCCAATGTGGTGCCCGCCAAGACGACGCTGCCCATTCTGACTTGCGTGCTGATGGAAGTTGCTGACGGACGCCTGGTGCTGTCGGCCACCAACCTGGACATCTCCATCACAACCAGCACCGACAAAGTCGAAATCAAGGATGCCGGCAAGGTCGCCATCCCGGCGGTGAAATTCATACCCTTCGTGCGCAGCCTGCGGACCGGCACGGTAAAGATAGCCCAGAAGGGCGAGCAGATTTCCCTCATCAGCGGCAAGTCGCGGCTCACCGAAAATACGATGAACGTCGAAGAGTATCCCAAGCTGAAAGTGCTTGAGGAAAAAGCTGGCCTCGACCTCGAAGCATCGCTGCTGATCGACATGATTGCCGAAACTTCGTACTCCGTTTCCAAGGACGAAACGCGCCCCGCTCTGATGGGCATTCTGTGGGAAGTGCGTCCGGATTCGTTGACCCTGGTTGCTACGGATGCCCACCGCCTGGCCCGTAGCGCACGGGATATGGATTGGACCGTGCCCGGTGATCGCAACATGATCGTAGACACCGCCGGCCTGCGTCATTTGCCCCGCATTGCCGCCAGCAAGGAAGAAGGCGACTCGGCTAACGTGACGGTTTTCATGGGGGAGAACCAACTGAGCTTCCGTTCAGGCAACTCGGTGTTGCACACAAGGTTGCTTGAAGGCCCGTTCCCTGACTACAACGCGGTTATTCCCAAGGATAACGACAAAGACGTCACCATCGACAAGGCCGACTTTGCCCAGGCCATTCGCCGCGTGGCGATCACGGCCGACCGCATCACGAGCCAGATCAAACTGGGTGTGGAGAGCGGTCGCATGGAGTTGTCGGCCCGCGGTACCGAAGGCAGCCAGGCTGAAGATGAAATCTCCGTCAGTTACGAAGGTGACGCCATGGAGATCGGCTTCAATTACAGCTACCTCCAGGACATCCTGAAGAACATCAAAAGCGATTCCATTATTCTGTCGTTGAACGATTCGCAAAGCGCGGCGCTGATCAAGCCCGTTGATGACGAAGGCGCCGAGACCGGCGTGCTTTGTCTGCTGATGCCGCTGCGTCTGGCCGGCGACTAGATGATTATTTGGAAGAGATGATTGTTCGGTGAGGATTGTTTCGGCATCAGTCGACGGATTCCGCAACCTGAAAACGGCCAGTTTCACTTTTTCGCCCCGGGTCAATCTTGTCCTGGGGCGAAATGGTGAAGGCAAGACCAACCTGCTTGAAGCTCTCAATTATTTTGCTCTTGGCCGCAGCCACCGCGGCTCCAAATCCGAAGAGCTGATCCATTTTGAAAAAGACCACCTGCACGTGGGCCTTGAGGTCGAGGAAGAATCCGGCGCCATTCTCGCCTGTGAGTATGGCCTGGGACGCGACGGCGGCCGGCGCCTGCGGGTCGATGGGGAGGCCCTGCGTCGCCGGGCGGACCTTGTGGGTCGCCTCGCCACGGTTTTTTTCAATCCCGACAGCATTCGCCTGGTGCGCGGCGGGCCGGATGGCCGGCGCAACTTCGTAGACCAAGGCATGGCCGAGATCGACCCGGCCTTTCTGACCCACCTGACATCGTTCCAGCGCGCCTTAAAGCAAAAAAACGGCCTGTTGCGTGACCTGAAGAAAGGGTTGTCTGACATGGGCACTACCCGCCGGGAGATGGCTGCGTGGAATCGCGAGCTCGCCACTCACGCCTCGGCGGTTTGCCTGGGGCGGGAGCAATATGCGGCTTTTTTGACCCCGTTTTCACATGAGGCCCATAAAAGCTTAACTGATAACGGTTTAAAACTCGAATTTTCCTATACGCCCAAACTCGAAAGCGTCAAAAAAGCAATTTCCGAAACCTCAGAAAATCCGATCTCAAAAGATGAATTGGAACGGGAAATATTGGCGGAATTCGACTATATTATGGATTCCGAAATCAGGCGCGGACGGCCCCTGATCGGGCCCCAGTTGGACGACTTCAAAGTGGTCCTCGGGGGAGTCGATTTGCGTGTTTATGGTTCCCAGGGGGAGACACGTACGGCCGCCATCGCCATGATCCTCGCGCGCAGCGATGTGCTGTATCAAAAGCGCCGGATCAGACCCGTTCTGTTCTTTGACGACATCTTCAGCGAACTGGACCGGGAGCGGACGCGACGATTGCAGGAAATGGCCTCGCACCTGCATCAGGTCTTCATTGCCACGGCCCGTCGGGACGACATCACCGACTGGCAGCCTGAGCATATGAAAACCTGGCAAGTGAACGATGGCGGATTCAGCGAAGTCTGACGCCCGGCCGAATAAGAACAAACCCAGGCCAATCAACCTTGGTAATTCAATCTGGCTATTCAATCCAGAGAAGCCCGTTACCTTATGGCGCACAAAAAAGACGGCCCCCAACCGGTCTCTCGCCTCATCGAAGGCGCATTGCGTCATTTTGGGCTGCATGAACGATTCACCGAGCGGTCGGTGCTGCAAAAATGGGGCGAGGTGGTGGGCGAAGAAGTCGCGGCCCATTCCCGCGCGGTCGACCTGGTCGATGGTGTGTTGGTCCTGGAAGCTGATCACGGCGCGTGGCGGCAGGAATTGACCCTGCTGATGCCCATGATCATCAAGAAATTCAACGAATTGTGCGGTGAGAACACCGTGACGGAAATCCAGTGGCGGGATCGACCGGTGCGCGGTCGCAAACGTCCGGACAGATCCTGAACCCAGCCGGGCAAATTAGGAAAGAAAATAGGAAAGCATGACCGAAGAAAAAAAGACCAACGGCGGACAGACTTCCAAAGAATACACAGCCGAAGGTATCCAGGTCCTCAAGGGCCTCGAGGCGGTGCGCTTGCGCCCGGCGATGTACATCGGCGATACCACCGTTAGAGGACTGCACCACCTGGTCTATGAAGTGGTGGACAACTCCATCGATGAGGCCATGGCTGGATACTGTGACGACATCCACGTCCTCATCGGCAAGGGCGATACGATCAAGGTGCGCGACAACGGCCGTGGCATTCCTGTCGGCTTCCACAAGGAAGAAGGCAAGTCGGCCCTGGAGGTGGTGCTGACCAGCCTGCACGCCGGTGGCAAGTTCGACAACGAGGCCTACAAGGTTTCCGGTGGACTGCACGGTGTAGGCGTCAGTTGTGTGAACGCCCTTTCGGAGTGGTTGTCAGCCGAGGTGCACCGTGACGGCACGGTCTACTACATGGAGTTCGCCCGCGGCGCCCGCCAGGGCGAACTGAAGGAAATCGGCAAATGCCCGGAAGACCAGACGGGCACCACGATCACCTTCAAGCCCGATCACCAGATTTTCCCGGAGCTGGTCTTCAACTTCGATACGCTGCGCAGCCGTATACGCGAGCTGGCCTTCCTGAATCGTGGCGTGAAGATCACCATCGTTGACGATCGCAACGACGAGCCCCGCGAAGAGATCTTCCACTACGAAGGCGGCATCGTCGAATACGTGCGCTGGCTGAATGAGAGTCGTTCGTCGATCTGTCCCGAGCCCATCTACATCGAGGGCGAAAAGGACGGCATCCAGATCGAAGTGGCCATGGACTACAACGAAGGTTACGCCGAGTCCCTGTTCACCTTCGCCAACAACATCAACACCCAGGAGGGCGGCAGCCATCTGTCCGGTTTCCGGGCCGGCCTGACCCGCACCCTGAACGCCTATGGCAATTCGTCCGGACTGTTCAAGAAGGACATGGGGGCCCTGACGGGCGACGACGTGCGCGAGGGCCTGACGGCCATCATCGCGGTGAAGATTCCGGATCCCCAGTTTGAAGGACAAACAAAAACCAAACTGGGCAATACCGAGGTCAAGGGGCAGGTCGAAGCGCTGATCAATACCTATCTGGCTGAGTACCTGAATGAGCACCCCAAAGAAGCCAAATTGATCATTGGCAAGTGCGTGTCCGCAGCGCATGGGCGTGAAGCAGCGCGCAAGGCGCGCGATCTGACCCGGCGCAAGTCGGCCCTGGACTCGGCGGCTTTGCCTGGCAAACTGGCCGACTGTTCCAGCCGCGTGCCGGCCGAATGCGAGTTGTACCTGGTTGAGGGCGACTCGGCCGGTGGTTCGGCCAAACAGGGCCGCGAGCGGCGCTTTCAGGCTATCCTGCCTTTGAAGGGAAAGATCCTGAACGTCGAAAAAGCGCGCCTGGACAAAATGCTCGGCAACGATGAAGTCCGCACGATCATCACCGCCCTGGGCACTGGCGTGGGCCTGGGCGTATTTGACATCACCAAGCTGCGGTACCACAAGGTCATCATCATGACTGATGCCGACGTTGATGGCAGTCATATCCTGACCCTGATCCTGACGCTGTTTTTCCGCCACTTCCGTGAGGTCATCGAGAACGGCTACATGTATATCGCCGAGCCGCCGCTGTACCGCGTGAAAAAGGGCAAGACCGAGATCTATGCCTACAGCGACGAGCAAAAGGATGGCCTGGTCGAACAGATGGGCAACAAGGGCATCTATGTGCAGCGCTACAAAGGCCTGGGTGAAATGAACCCGGACCAGCTGTGGGAAACGACCATGAACCCGGACGCACGCACCATGACCCGTGTGACGATCGGCGATGCGGCCGAGGCCGATCACATCTTCACCACGTTGATGGGTGAAGAGGTCGAACCGCGCCGGCGCTTCATCGAAGAAAATGCGTCGCTGGTTAAGCTGGAAGATCTGGATATCTAGATATCTAGTTCAGGCCCGAACAGAAACTCCGTCGGCCCTGGCCGACCTGAAAATAGCTGAAAAATTCGCTGAAAAAAAGAGGCAAGAATGTCGGACGAGACCAACAACACTCCGGAAAACGAAGACCTGCCCGAGACTCCCTCCATGGGCTCGAGCGGCGAGACGATTGTCGAAACCGGAATTGTCGAAAAGATGCGCAACAGCTACATCGAATATTCGATGAGCGTGATCATCAGCCGCGCCCTGCCCGATGTGCGCGACGGTTTGAAACCCGTGCATCGGCGCGTATTGACCGCCATGAATGACCTGAACCTGTCGCCGGGCCGGCCCTATCGTAAATCGGCCAAGATCACTGGTGATACAACGGGTAACTACCATCCCCACGGTACGGCGTCGGTTTACGACACCCTGGTGCGCATGGCCCAGGACTTCAGTCTGCGCTACCCGTTGGTCGATGGTCAGGGCAACTTTGGCTCGGTCGATGGCGACAACGCGGCGGCCGAACGTTATACCGAAGCGCGCATGACCAAGGTTGCCACGGAACTGATGAACGACCTGGACAAGGAAACCGTCGACTTCATTCCGAACTACGATGGATCGCGCATGATGCCCGCGGTCATGCCTTCGGTGGTGCCCAACCTGCTGGTCAATGGTGCTGATGGTATTGCCGTCGGTATGGCGACCAAGATTCCGCCCCACAACATGGGTGAAGTCTGCGACGGCCTGCTGGCCCTGTTGGATAATCCGAACCTTGAAGCGGCCGACATGCTGGACTACATCCAGGGCCCGGATTTCCCGACCGGCGCGATCATTCACGGCCGGCGCGGAATTTACGACTACATCACCACCGGTCGTGGCCGTGTTGTGGTGCGCGCCCGCACCGAGACCGAGCTGCTGGACAACGGCAAGAGCCAGATCATCGTCAGCGAAATTCCCTATCAGGTGAACAAGAGCACTCTCATTGAGAAGATTGCCAACCTGGTGCGCGGTGGCGTTATTGAAGGCATCACCGACTTGCGCGACGAGAGTGATCGCGAGGGCATGCGCATTGTCATCGTGCTGCGCAAGGACGCCTTCCCACAGGTGATTCTCAACAAGCTGTACACCCACACGACGATGCAGACGACCTTTGGCGTGATCAATCTGGCGTTGGTGGACCACCAACCCAAGGTGATGAGCACCAAAGAGACGATGCAGCACTTCCTCGACTTCCGCGAAGAAGTGATCATCCGGCGCACGAAGTACGAACTGCGCAAGGCCGAAGAGCGGGCCCACATTCTCGAGGGTTACCGCATCGCCCTGGACAACATCGACGAGATTGTCGAGATCATCAAAAAGAGCGAATCGCCCGACACGGCCCGCTCGGCCCTGATGGCGAAGTTCGGGTTATCCGAAATCCAGTCCCAGGCCATCCTGGACATGCGCCTGGCGCGCCTGACCGGCCTGGAACGCCAGAAAATCGAAGACGAATACGCGATCCTGATCCAACGCATCGCCGAACTGCAGGCCATTTTGGACAGCCGTGAACTCGTGCTGCAAATCGTCCGCGAAGAAATCGCCGCCGTGCGCAAGTCGTACGCCGACGAACGCCGCACGACCATCGTGGAAGACGAAGGCGAGATCGACATCGAAGATCTCATCGCCGACGAGCCCATGGTTGTGACGATCAGTAACCAGGGTTATGCCAAGCGTATTCCGCTGGACACCTATCGTGAGCAGGGCCGAGGTGGCAAGGGCATCACCGCCATGGGCACCAAGGACGAAGACTTCGTCGACAACCTGTTCATCGCCTCGACCCACCAGTACCTGTTGGTATTGACGGAGAAGGGACAGCTCTACTGGCTGAAGGTGCATCGGGTGCCCCAGGGCGGTCGCACGGCCAAGGGTACGCCCATCGTGAACCTGATTCAGATCCAGCCCGGCGACAAAATCCACGCCGTGGTGCCGGTGCGCGAATTCAGCGAAGACAGCTATTTGTTCTTCGCCACCAACCTGGGCGTGGTCAAACGCACCCCGCTGGTGGACTTCTCGCGGCCGCGTCAGGCTGGCATCCGGGCCATCAACCTCATTGAGGACGAACACTTGGTGGCGGTGCGGGAAACCGACGGCAACTGCGATGTTCTGGTGGCCACCAGTGGTGGCATGGCCATCCGATTCCATGAAACGGATTCGCGCTCCATGGGCCGCACGGCTCGCGGGGTGCGCGGTATTCGCATGGGCACCAAGGAGCAGGTCATCGGCATGGTGGTCTTCAAACCCGAAGACCAGGACGGCGCCCTGTTGTCGGTGACCGAAAACGGTTATGGCAAGCGCACACCGCTCGGCGATTACCGCGTGCAGAAGCGTGGGGGCAAGGGCCTGATCACCATCAAGTGCAGCAAGCGCAACGGTGCCTTGCTGGCCATCCGCGACGTGCATCCGGGCGAACAGCTGATGGTCATTACGCGCGGCGGCATCATGATCCGCATCGCCATCGACAGCATCAGCGAACAGAGCCGCAACACCCAGGGCGTGCGCATCATCAACCTCAAGGGCGAAGACAAGGTCGGTTCGATCGCGAAGATTTCGACCGAGGCACTGGCCGGGGAAGAGGAGATGGAGGGCTTGATCGACGGAGAAGGCTTGATCGACGGAGAAGAGTTGGTTGACGTGGAGGCGACCGACGTGGTCGTTGAAGATGCGACCGACGAAACGTCTGATGAAGCGCCTGCTGAAGATACAGACGAAACATCGACGGAAACGGATACCGAGCCCGAAAAATAAATCGGTGTTCGGTTGAACTATCGGTGCCCGCCCCAACGGTTGACAATGAACCGTCGGGCGGGCACTTCCCATATCAGGTACATCGCAGCACAGAAGGCATTGGTCAAAACCAGCAATACCGGCATGCGCGCCCAGCCCATCTTGTCGCTCACCATCAGCAGCGGTGTCATCATCACCGTCAACTGCACCAGATAAAATCCATAGGACACCTTGCCGAGGAAAACGAAGGGCCGCCAGCTCATCGCGCGGTGCACAAGGCCACCTTCCACGGTCAGGGCCAGGATCATTCCGCCAGACAATCCGGCCAGCAAATAGGCAAAAACATAAGTGAGCAACCGGCCCATGCGCGAAGGCTCGAGTTCGCAAAGGGTTTTGCCCCACATGCAGCCACCGATGCCTATAAAGAGAAGCAATAGAACCACATCGGCGCGCCATCCCCGCAACAAACGGTTCAGGTTCCAGCCGCGGTGGGCAAAGGCGGTCATCACGCCGATGGCGAATTCGGGCATCCGGCCAAAGAGGGTGGCGTGCAGCATGTGGTGGCGGGTGCCCATGAAGCCCTGCCAGTCGAGGCCGCTGGCGATACTCAGGCGCACGAGCAGTTCACCGAGCCCCGCCATGGCCACCACGACGCCACCGACGGCAAAAACCAGGCGCGCGGTGCGCCCGAAAGTCAGCGGCTCATTGGCGCGGCCTTTTTCAGTGGTGAGCTTGAGCAACAACGCAAAAAGCAGGGGCGCAAAAACGTAGAAACTTTCTTCGATGGTCAACGACCAGGCAGTGGGCAGGCCGGCGTATCGCAGGTGTTCGAAAAAACCTTGGGTCATCGAAAGCGTCACCAGGGCATCCGGGACATCATGATCAAGGCCGTTCTTCAACAAGGCCGCGCTGTGTTCAATTACGGCAAAGAGCAGAAATAACGGCCAGATGCGCGCCACGCGTTTGACAAAGAACAAGCGCAGTGAAGATTCGCCCGCGGCCATCTTGTCGAAATAGATGCGCGTGATGAGAAAACCACTGAGCACAAAAAATACCGAAACGCCCACCTGGCCCTGCCGCCACACGGGCATCAGTGGAATCCACTCGCCGCCAAAATCGACCCCGCGCCGGAGTGGTGGAAACAACCAGGCGTAGTGGTACATGAAGACAAGCAGGGCAGCCAGGGCGCGCAACGATGTGAGTGGTTTGACTTCTTTCATGATGCGGCGCAGTGTGCCACCGAAGGCTTTTCGAGTAAACCCCAAGATCGACCTTTCCGGGACGGCCACAGCAGCGGGTGGGGCCAAATTTCAAGCCGCGGTGAGGGGCTGATATTCGCAATTTCAGGCCACTTTGCTCCGTGGCCCCGATTCCGGGTTGAAACCGCTTCCCGAAAAACCCTAGTATCAGCCCATGAGAAAAACGTCGACAAACCGCCTGGACCAACTGGGCCCGTCGCCCAGAAATTTTGGGCGATTCTTTTTCCCCATCATCCTTTGGTTGTTGGTGTCTTGTGCGGGCATATCACTTGTTGGTTCAGCAAAGGGTGCAGCGCCGAAGAATGAAAAAGCGGTGCACACATTCAGCCTGCCATCCGGCCTGGTGGCCAAGGTTCTACCGGACGGGTCGCTGACCATCAACACGGGCCCCGGCGCCACTCCGCTGCTGATTTCCGAGATCTCTTCCTTGACCAACAGCCGCCGCAATCGCGGGCGCACCGCACCGCCGTTCACCGCCGTGGTGAGCGAAGGATCCATCGGGGGGCTGCGCGGGTTTTCAGCCAACTGCGATGACGACAACGACGGCGCCGTGGATGAAGACTTCCTTGATGGCCTGGACAACGACGGCGATGGCCGCATTGACGAAGACTTCGCGGCCATTGGCGAGTCCATGGTCGTCGTGCACCAGGACCTGAGCCGGGGCGGCGATCGGGCGGCCCATGTGGAATACTATCACTGGGACTACCCGCATCTGCGTTCGACTGTTTTTCTCTCGGCCAGGGGCACTCCAGGCCTGAGCAACGGCGGCACCTATCGCCTGATACTCGGCAACCAGAACTGGCGCGAAACGGCTATCGTGGCCAGTCGCCACAGCCTGAACGGAAAACCGGAAACCAACCGCCTGAATGCCTTTGTGGCCCAACCGTTGCGGCCGAACCCGGCGGGTGGAACAGCCGGGTTGGAAACCTGCGACCCCCTTGCCCGGCTTTGGGTTGGGGTTGTTGTGCTGAGCAATTCTTCCGCCGGACGCACCGTCCTTGACGGGGGCGTCTTGGACTTGCAGTTGAGTGAGCAGCCGTTGGCTGTGGCCATCTGTGTGGCAGAATCGTGGCTGCAGTTGAATCACCTGTTGAACGAGACAACCTGGGTGCGGGCCGGCGTGACCGACAAGATGACCGGCCAGCAGGCTCCCTGGATCGTGCCGCCCCTGTGCGTGCATTGCCGTTTGTCCGCGGCGCCGGAATTCCAGTGGCAACTGAACGCCAATGCCGAGCTGCAAGTGACGGCCCGCATCACGCCCCAACACAATGGCGCCCTGGACCCGGACCTGTTCCGCCTGGCAGGTGTGTATCTTGGCGCACCGCAGGAAATTATCTGGCGGCCCGACGCAGGCCCCGTGGTTTCAGTGCCGTGGATCTGCATGAACGCCGCCCTGTTGAGCCGGCCCCATGACCGCCTGGCTGATCCCTATGCCGAGATGACCGCCCTGTTGGACCATCAGGGCTCGGGTCACCTGCAGTTCACCTTTGCCACGCCACAGCCCGGCCTTTTGGCTGCGGTCAGCGAGATTTCAGGCTCCTACCTGAACGGCCGCCCGTTCACGGCGCCGGTCAAGGCCGTGCCCACAGAGAAACCGGCGGTCAATCTGGGCGACATTTTTGTCAACGAGGCCAGGGGTGCCGAACTGGTGGTGGACCAGGTCGACCAGGAACAACTGCTGAAGTCCAGTTCCCAGCGCCCCACCCTGTCGCCCCAATTGCTCGAAGGGTTCCCCAATCCTTTCCGCGATGTGATCCGGATGCGCTACCTGGTTC
>DAOVTU010000111.1 GCA_030632925.1 Candidatus Krumholzibacteriia bacterium
CATAGCCATTGGCATATTTGGACTTTTCGTCAATGCCGCTTCGAATTGTTTGAGCGCTCTTTCTGTCAACTCGTTAGATTGCCCCTCATTTCGCAGAGGGTGTTCATAGAGTAGCGACCCATACGTATAATTAAGTTCAGCGCTGCTCGGAGTTTTGGCGATAATCTTTTTTATCGAGTTCTCTGCAAATTCTGCGAGGGCTAAGCGGTCACCCCGATTTGGAGTGAAAAACTCGTCAAGCCAGAACACCGCGGAAATCACCAAGGATTGATAACAGTCGCTGCTGTCTGGATCTGCCTCAAGAGCACATTCGTAAATCCGCATCAACCCCTGGGATCCGTCAACAAATTCTTCGTTTTCGAGGTTGATGGCTAGCCAGCGCAATCTTTCTGCTGGGCTCAGACCGAGGTCCGTTGTTTGTCCGAGGAACTCATCCAAGCACACGTCGGTGATGGTAATGGGGTCGCCATCTCCGAGGAACTGCTCCAAGGCATCGGCTGGTAGCGCGTGGTTGTCCATTTCAATCCACCTAACGTTGGCTTCAGCTGCAAGCGTGGCTGGCGCGAGCCTGGCGTTAGCCAGGGTCGTGACAGACGCGATTGTCGGCTGCAAGCGTTTGTCAGGGATTGCCCCCCCCATATCAATCTATCGGCTGAGGAGGACCAAGAGAGCCGCCACAGGGTTCACCGCTTTTTAGCTCATACAGCAGCCACTGCACAACCCAGTTCAGTTCATCGTCATTACACAAGTATTGGTCAATTACGCCATGTTTTGTATAGCTTGAACGATTGAATCCTTCTTCAATATCATTATACCAAATAACCGTATTCCCGATAAGCCCAACTACCCAGAACCCTCCACGCTCATCGCCATAGCTTGCTTCTGACCACTTCACTGGTTCAATTCGAATTCTCTCCCAAAGAATTCTTTGTGGAGGTGTCATACGGCACCAGGACGCATTTATTTCGTCCCACAGATCCAATTCGGTAAACGGTTTCCACGTCATAAACTACATATCCCTAACGTCACCTCTCCAACAACCCCACCAGCTTCGGCAAAAAGATAATAATGGCCAGGATGACCCCCAGCGGCATCACCCAGGTGGTCAGCGACCGCTTGCGGTATTGGTGGGTTATCAGCGGTCGACGATTGCGGGGGCGAGTTTCTTCGGTCACAGTCAGGCTCCTTGCGGCACTCTGAGGGGCTTTCCTCAGGTACTAATGATACAGCATGGGCCCGAATTGCGGAATTTTGTTTTGTGGGCGAAGATTTGCAGGCTCCCGGAAAGCTGTTGATGACATATTCGTGAATTATTTTCGATTAGGACAATTCACTCGGCCTGACGGCCGCACAATCCCCCTCACCGCAGAAAATTGCCAGCTTCCTTACCTCCAAGTCAACGCTTACTGACATGACGTCCCGACAACCTCAACGATAACAATAACATGTTGTTATTAACGTTGTTAACACACAGCAAAACACTATGCTATCCCAATTTGAGGCCCAGTGGGCTTTCCGGAATGCAGACCTTTTCAGTTGTTATTTTATTACCATATCCTGTTAAACTTTTATCTTGATACACGCATTTCACCGCCGTTATGGTTCTCAAGGCTGGTAAATAAACGTTTACTTTTACCGGAGGTGACCCAATGCGGCGTCGCACCCTGACCGGGATTGCACTTGCTCTCTTCTCAGCTCTTCTGCTGGCCTCGCCAGCGGTAGCCGGCAACGGCTACACCGACTCCCTGGACCTGCCTGACGGACGGACTTATGTCGGATCCGATGCCTGTCTGGACTGCCACGAGGACGTGGCCGAATTCTACGCCAACAGCCCCCACTCCGTTGAACTGGCCCTCGTGGTGCCTGGCACCGCCATTGGCAGCTGCGAAGCCTGTCACGGCCCGGGCAGTGGCCACGTGGATGCCGAAGGCGAAGGCGAAATCCTCGGCCTGGAGCAACTGGCGGCCCTGGATGATCACCAGCGCCTGGCCATGTGCACCCAGTGCCACAGCGCCGAAGCCAATCACTGGGCCGGCGGTCCCCACGACGGTGCGAACATCTCTTGCAACGATTGCCACGCCGACCAGGCCCACTTCGGTGGCCAGGCCGTGCCCGCCAGCCAGTTCCGCAATCCCAGCGAGTTCTGCCTGCAGTGCCACCCCAGCCAGACCAGCGACTTCCGCCTGCCCTTCCGGCATCGGGTGTTGGAAAACCAAGTGGCCTGTGGTGATTGCCACGACCCCCACGCTGACATGATGTCCAGCAGTTTCAATGGGCTGAACGACAAGTGCCTCGGCTGCCATCAGGAAATGTCCGGCCCCTTCGTATTTGAGCACGACGGCGTCAGTGGTGAAGACTGCACCGCCTGCCACAAGCCTCATGGCTCCAATCACGACAAGATGCTGATCACCGAAGGCAACAGCCTTTGTATGCAGTGTCACTTCGACACCGAGTTCAACAGCAGCGACAGCTGGACCGTCGGCACGGTCGGCCACGCCGGCTTTGCCCTCGGCAACGAAGGCCGCTGCTTCGACTGTCACACCGAAATTCACGGCTCAAACGTCGACCCGACGTTCCAGGACCAGTAAAGGAGGATCGCGATGAAGACTATATATGTTACCCAATCAATCGTGAAGAATTCGCGCCTGGCTCTGCTGGCCCTGATGATCGTCATGACATCCAGCGCCATGGCGGGCGACCTGCCAGCCGAAGCGCAACGCATCTGGGCCCCGACCGGCGATGTGGTTGGCACAGAGAACCACGCCACCGTCACCTTCACCAGCATGGACGCCTACGGCGATCTGGCCAAAACCGGTGAAGACTGGCAACTGCAGGAAGACCAATTCGGCAGCGGCCTGTTCAACTGGCAGAACATCTGGGCCAGTGGGTACCAGATGGGCCTGCGCGGCGCCGCCACAACTGCCGGCGGCGAAGGCCTCAACGGCCACCTCGACCTGTGGGGCAAGCGTCCGGGACGTTTCTCCTACGAACTGAGCCACCGCACCAACGACCAGTTTTCGGATCGGACCAGCGAGCTGAGAGCAGCCACCTTTGGCCTGCCCCCGGCACCACCCTCGTTGGTCGACACCCCCACCCTGGAATGGAAGCGCACCGACGCGTCGGTGGCCTATCGCTTCAATTCCGCGGTGGCTGTTTCGGGCGGCATCCTGTCGGTTTGCCGTGACGGCTTCAAGGGCAGCCTGCTGCGCGGTGCAACCGGCAACGCTGTACCCGGCCTCAAGGGTTTCGACAGCACCACCAACCGCGAAGCCTGGCTGGGCCTGGACTACGCCAACGGCACCGTGGATGCCCATCTCGTGGGCGCCTTCCGCACCCAGGGCGGCGACCGGGCCGTGGGCACCGACCACGCCTACAGCGACGACCGCACCTCGTGGCGCACCACACTGGGCGTGAACTGGAACGCCACACCGCGCACCCGTGTGATGGGCTTCGGTTCGGTGGCCAAGCTGGAGAACAAGGGCACCGAAACCTGGCAAACCAACGCCCTCACACCCTCGGGCGAAACCAGCAGTAAAGGTGGGCAACTGGGCCTGATCCAACGGGTTGGCAATGACATGCTCCTGCGCATGGCGGCCAACTTCCAGAGCAGCAACACCGAAGCTGCCACCGCCATGGACGCCACCACCCTGCAGACCGTGGACCGGGACCGCACGCGGCAGGACTACCGCCTGAACCTGACCCACACCGGTTTTGAGGCCACGCGCCTGGAGCTCGGTTACCGTCTGCAAAGCAGCACGCGCGAGCAGGTGCTCAACAGCGGCGGCGCCTTCACCACCGACCAGGACAAAACCCGCAACGCCCTGGTTTTCAAGGGCCGTCACCGCTTCAGCCGCTCGGTGCTGTTGAAACTGCAGGCCGGATGGTCCTCCCTCGAACGCACCCAGACCCAGGACTGGACCGACCCTGCGGTTCAATACTGGATGGGCGACTACAACCGCGACCAGACCGATTGGAAACTTGGCCTGCAGACCCGCCCCCACCGCCAGGTGCGGCTGGACCTGGGCCATCAGGCCATCGACCGCACGTTCGAGAACCAGATCACCAGCGGCATCGAGACCACCTTCAAGGCCAACCGCGGCTACGCCAACCTGAACTGGACGCCGCGCGGCTGGCTGACGGTCTATGGGCTGGTTTCGGTGGGCATCGAGACATACGAGATGGGCGACGCCGTGGCACCGGATGCGGGCATGGGCACCATCAACTACGACGGCACCACCTGGCGCTACGTGCCCGGTGTGGTGGCCCAGGTCACCTCGACCATCCAGGCCGAAGCCATGTATGAAGGCGTGCGTTTCGAAGACACCGCCGACACCGACGGTGATTTGGGCGTGTTGAAGTCCGACCAGGACCGCGTGCTGGTGCGTTTGAGCTGGCAAGCGGCCGAGAAATATTCCGTCGCAGCTACCTACCGCCGCCACGAGTTCGCTGAGCACCGCTGGGACAACTACATCGGCGACCTGTACGGGTTGTCGGTCTCGGGGAGGTTCTAGGACCATGTGTGCCGCGGCCAAGGTCACCAACCGCAAAGCCCTGATCCTGACGGAAGCGACGCATCTGTTCGCTGCCAACGGGTTCAACGGCACACCGGTGCGTATCATCGCCCGGCATTGCGGCGTGACCGAAGCGGCCATCTACCGGCACTACGACAGCAAAGAGCACCTGTATGAAGAAGTGATCCGGCAGAAGGCGTCCGAGCACGACATTGCCGGACACCTTTCTCACCAGACAGAAGGCACCGAGCTGGAGGAAATGCTGACTTGCGTAGCTGAATACATCCTGTCCTTTGCCAAGATTGATCCGGAGCTGCTGCAACTGATGGCCAACAGTACGCGGGGCAATGACCCCGCCGCCACGGTCCTGTTTCAGGAAGTCCGGTTGCCATTCATCAAGTTCATTCAGGGCGAACTGACCTGGCGCATCGAGGCCGGACAGGTTCGCCCCGTCGATCCCTTTATCACCGCCAGATGCTTCGTGGGTATGGTCATGGACTGTACGATGAGCATCGGCGTGTGGCAGAAGCTGAATGAAACCACCATCAAGTCGCGGGACGTGATCTGCAACAACATGCCGATCTTTGCCCGTGGTCTCGAAGTGCGGCCCGTCTCATGAGGGGCCCAACCCGGGAGTTGACCATGAAGAGAGCATTGTTACTCATCACCCTGTCCCTGATCGCGCTGTTGGCGTTCTGGGGCTGTGACAACGCCACCGACAATATTGTCGACGGGCCGGGCAGCGGCCTGCCGGCTACGGACAAGACCTGCCTGGGTTGCCATTCCAGCCAGGACGACCTGCTGGCCGCCCTGGGCAAGGACGGTGATGTCTCCAGTGTGAAGGTTTACACCTACAACAAGGACGACGGTTGAGGCGGCGACGTACCCGCGCTGGAAGCGTGGGAAAAAGTGATTATCACCGGCAGCAACGGCGACCGTTTCCTGAACAGCACCCATGGCCAGATGTCTTGCCAAACCTGCCACGGCGGCGCGGCGGACTTCACCTTCGAGACCATGGACCAGGCCCATCTGGGCATGGTGCGGGATCCGAGCGCGTACAACGCCGAAGGTGCCATCCCGGCCTGTCAGGGCTGCCACCAGTCCGAAGTTGACGCCACCCGCAACAGCCTGCACACCAACCTGTGGGGCGAAATCGCGGCCATCGAGCAGCGCGGCCAGTGCACGTTCGAGGGTTCGGGTTATGAAGAGCCCTTCGAGGCCAAGTGCGGCGGTTGCCACACCACTTGCGGGCAATGCCACGTGAGCCGGCCCAACAGTGTGGGCGGCGGCTTCCCGAAAATCGGCGCCTACTACTCGCATCGCTTCCGGGCCACGCCCGACATGAATGAGCAGTGCACCGCCTGCCACGGCAGCCGCGTGGGCACCGACTACAAGGGCGAGCTCGAGGGCAACGACGCGGACATCCATCGCCAGCGCGGCTACCAGTGCGATCTGTGCCACACCAAGGAAGAAATCCATGGTGACGGCCAGTACACCGGCGACCACTACAACCACCGCTATGAGGTGGCGACGATGCCGCGTTGCGAAAACTGTCACGATCCGGCTGCGCCCGAGATGGACAACAGCTATCACAACATGCACGTGGGCACCGCTGGCCTGAACATGCAGTGCCAGGTGTGCCACTCGCAGTCCTACAAGAACTGCACGAACTGCCACAACCTCGTGGCCGACCCCAAAGCGGATGGTTTCGAAAAATACGAAATCAACCCCTCGGTGGTGCAGTTCAAGATCGCCAAGAACCCCAGTCCTTACCGTCCGGAATACGACTACGTCGTGGTGCGGCATACGCCGGTGGACCCGGACACCTATGCCGACTGGGGCCTGTCCCTGCCGGGATATCTGGACAAGAGCACGTGGCAGTACAGTTCGCCGCACAACATTCTGCGGCGCACTGATCGCACTCCCGAAACGGGATCCTGCGGCTTGGCCTGCCACACCACCGTCGATGGGCCAGAAGGGTTCTATCTGCGGGAATCGGATCTGTATGAAGACGATGGCGTCACGCGCCTGGTGGACTACGAAGCCAACATCGACATCGTGATCCCCGTGCGCACAGCGCCCGAAGAAGTTCGCTAGAAGAAGTGCAAACCGGCCGGAATTTTCCGGCCGGATCGTAACGGGGCGGTGCGTTTCACCCTGCCGCCCCAGTCAATCGGGTCTCACGACCTGAAATCAGGAGAAGATACCATGTTGAAACGCTGGACCTGGCTCGTTCTTATTCTGGTTGCCCTGCTGGGATTTGTCGGCTGTTCGTCCGACGATGATCCTGTCACGCCACCCACACCTGGAATCACCGCATTTGAAGCCATGGCCGAAGCTGGCAAAGCCTATCTGAACGACAGTGCCGACTGTCCTGGTGTTGTCTCGGCCACCGTGGTGCGTGATAACCTGGACGACTATACAGTCATTGATATCCGCTCGGAATCGGCCTATCTGGCCGGACATATTCCTGGCGCCTATCTCTCTTCGCTGGCCACGCTGCTGAGCGATGTGGGCACGGTCATTCCCACCGACAAGCCCTTCGTGGTGGCCTGCTACAGTGGCCAAAGTGCCGGGCACGCCAAGATCGCTCTGGAAATGATCGGTTACGAAGATGCCCAGTCCCTGCTCTGGGGCATGTCTTCCTGGAACGGCGACACCAGCGGTTCGTGGGATGGCGCCGTGGCTGACAACCTGCTCAACTCAGAAGTGACCAACAACAACGGCGCCCTCGTCGTGCACGAATTCCCCGTGCTGGTTGGCGACGCCGCGACGATCGTCCAGACCCAGGCCGCCGCCATGTTGACGGCCGGCTTCAAGGGCATCGCCTACAACGACATCAAGGACAACCTGGACGACTACTTCGTCATCAACTATTTCGGCGAAGCCGACTATCTGGGTACTGGCGAAGCCGGTGTTCCGGGCCACATTCCCGGCTCCTACCAGTTCACCCCCTACGCCAGCCTGGGCGACGACCAGATGCTGAACAACCTGCCGACCGACATGCCCATCGTGGTCTACTGTTGGACCGGTCAGCACAGCAGCCAGGTCACCGCGTACCTGAACATGCTGGGCTACGAGGCCTACAGCCTGAAGAACGGTTCGAACAACCTGTTCCACACCAGCCTGATGGCCCACAAGTGGACCGAAGCTTCGATCATGGACTATGACATGACCGAAGGCTACGAGCCCAACGCGGCCTTCCGCGCCATGGCTGAAGCCGGTGCCGGCTATGTCAACGGCGGCGAGTGCCCGGGTGTCATCACTGCCACGGCCTTGAATGACAACCTCGAGAACTACACGGTCATCGATATCCGTTCGGCTGACGACTACAACGCCGGTCACATCGCTGGCGCCTACAATTCGAGCCTGACGACAATCCTGGCAGATGTCGGCACGACCATCCCGACGGACGTTGCCATTGTAGTGGCCTGCTACAGTGGCCACACCGCCG
>DAOVTU010000123.1 GCA_030632925.1 Candidatus Krumholzibacteriia bacterium
CGCGATGTGGCGGTGCTGATGGACGGCGGGCCCGAGTCGGGCATTCACAAATCGACCGATGGCGGGCGAACGTGGCGCCAGTTGAAGACCGGATTGCCCGGAGAATACATGGGCAAGATTGGCCTGGCTTTATCGCCCCAGAAGGCCGGCGTGATGTACGCGGCCATCGAACTGGGCGCGCGCACGGGCGGCTTTTGGCGCTCGACCGACGGTGGCGAAAGCTGGGAAAAGCGCAGTGACAAAATTGCCGGCGGCACCGGCCCGCACTATTACACCGAAATTTTTGCCAGCCCCCACGCCTTTGATTTGGTCTTCTATATGGAAGTGCGCATGTCGTATACCGACGACGGCGGCAAGACCTTCCAGTTGGTCGGCGAAGAGCACAAGCACGTGGACAACCACGCCCTGGCCTTCAGCGCCACCGATCCGGATTACCTGTTGGCCGGTTGCGACGGCGGCATCTACGAATCGTGGGATCGGGGCAAGAACTGGAAATTTGCCGCCAATCTGCCTTTGACCCAGTTCTACAAAGTGGCCGTCGACTATGACGAGCCCTTCTACCACATCATCGGCGGCACCCAGGACAACAACACCCAGTACGGCCCCGTGCGCACCGACCATGTGCACGGCCTGCGCAACGCCGACTGGCGGGTGACCCTGTTTGGCGATGGGCACCAGCCTGCCATCGATCCGACCGATCCGGATGTCATCTATTCCAGTTGGCAGCAGAGCCATTTCTGGCGCGTGGATCGAGTCACCGGTGAAGGCCTGCCTATTCGGCCAGAGCCACTGGAGGGCCAGCCTGAGGGACGTTGGAATTGGGACGGGCCGATTCTGATCAGCCACCATGATCCAGCGCGTTTGTATGTGGCCAGCCAACAGGTGTGGCGCAGTGATGATCGCGGCGACAGTTGGACTGTCATTTCGGGTGACCTGACGCGCGATGAAGACCGGCTGTTGAAACCGGTAATGGGCCGGGTGTGGGGCATCGACGCGCCATGGGATCTGCTGGCCATGTCGATGTACGGTACGATCACCAATCTGGCCGAGTCGCCGTTGGATGAAAAGCTGCTGTATGCCGGCACGGACGACGGCCTGATCCAGGTCAGTGAAGATGGCGGCGCAACTTGGCGAGAAGCCGGCAAACCATCCGGCCTGCCTGATCATTTTTATGTGAACGACCTGAAGGCTGATCGCTTTGATCGCAACACGGTTTATGCCGTGATCGACCTGCACAAGAGTGGCGATTTCCGGCCGCTGATTTTCAAGAGCACCAATGCGGGCAAGTCCTGGAAGTCGATCAGTGGCGACCTGCCCGAGCGGCACATCGTGTGGCGGTTGGTGCAGGACCCAATCCAGGCCAACCTGATGTTTGCGGGCACGGAGTTCGGCATTTTTGTAACTCTGGACGGCGGCGACAGTTGGCTGAAACTGCAGGGCGGCGTGCCCAATATTCCGTTCCGCGATCTGGCCATCCAGGAGCGGGAAAATGATCTGGTGGGTGCTTCGTTTGGGCGCGGTTTCTATGTGTTGGATGATTATTCTCCGCTGAGAGAGATTTCAGAAGCAGCCCTGGCCGAACCGGCGCAGCTGTTTGCTCCGCGCCGGGCCTGGTGGTACCTGCAACGCCAAGTGCTCGGTGGCAGCGAAAAAGCGGCCCAGGGCGCAGCCTTTTTCACGGCGCCCAACCCGCCCTTTGGTGCGGTGTTCACCTACATTCTGCGCGACTCGGTGCAGACGGCGCTGAGCATTCGCCAAGCCAGCGAGAAGGCATTGGCTGCCGAGGGTGAAGACACGCCGTATCCCGGCTGGGATGAACTGCGGTGGGAAGAACTGGAAGACGCGGCGGCGGTCGTGCTGACGGTGCGCAACAGCGATGGGGTTGTTGTGCGGCAGTTGAACGCGCCCTCGAGTGCTGGCCTGCACCGCCTGGCCTGGGATCTGCGCCACGCCGATCTGCGGCCTGAAACCGATGGCAAACTGGATGCCGGCAGCCGCGGCCCTTTGGCGGCACCGGGCACGTACACCGCTTCGTTGTCCAAGCGCGTCGATGGCGTGACGTCGGCGTTGGCCGGACCGGTCACCGTTGAGGTTGAGCGGTTGCACAAACGCGGATCGGACAGCCTGGCCCCCGCGGCCCTGGAAAGCTTCCAACTCGAACTGGCGGCGTTTTCCGATCGGGTGAGCACGGTCAATGTCGCCCTGAATGACAACCGCGTGCGGGTGGACCGGATCAAGGCCGCGCTGCAGCGCACCATCGATGGCGACCCCGGGCTGTACACCACGGCGGTGGACCTGGAAAAACGGCTGGAACAATTGGTCGAAGGCATGCGGGGCAATCCGCGCCGTTCGCGGTACAACGACGCCGAACCTGTTTCGGTCGCCTACCGCTTGGGTGTGGTGCAATCCGGGGCGAGCCGTTCCACCTACGGACCGACCGCCATGCACCGTGAGCAGTACGACTTGGCAGCTGCCCAACTCGAAAGCATTCAGGCCGACCTGGAGGTCATCCTGAACGAAGAGTTGCCGTCCCTGGAACTGTTGCTCGATATCGCCGGCGTGCCCTGGACCATGGGACGGGACATGAGATGACCAAAGCTGCCGCGGCCCTGATGCTGCTGGCCGGTCTCGTGCTGGCCAGCGGTTGCGCCCGAGCGCCCTACCCGGTGACCGCACCGGTTTACGAACCGGGATATTCCGCGACCTACACCGAGTCGGCTGTGGCGGCCGATCATTTTCTGGCCTCGGAAGCTGGCGCTCAAATGCTGGCCGCTGGCGGCAACGCGGTGGATGCGGCGGTGGCGGCCTCTTTCTGCCTCTCGGTAGTGCGGCCCTTCAGTTGCGGCATCGGTGGCGGCGGTTTCATGGTCATCAGCTTGCCGCCTTCGGCTGCTGATCCGGCCGGTCGCGCCGTTGCCCTGGACTACCGCGAGACATGTCCGGCCGCAGTGGGTCCCGACTACTACGAAGACAAACCCGACGGCACCAGCCGGTTAGGCGCCCGGGCCAGCGGCGTGCCCGGCACCGTGGCAGGCTTGTTGTACGCCCTGGAAACCTACGGCACCCTGGACCGCGCCACGGTGCTGGCGCCAGCCATTGCCGCCGCCCGCGATGGCTATGCCGCCGACGCCGCCCATGTTGCCGCCGGCCAAACCATGGTCACGGTGTGGGAAGAACACCCCGAATTGCGCAGCCGGATGGCCGAAGCCTGGCCGCGTTTTGCTCGCGAGGGTCACATCACGGTCGGCGACCTGGTCGTGAATGAACCCCAGGCCCGAGCCCTGGAACTGATCGCACGCGACGGAGCGGCCGCCTTTTATGCCGGACCCATCGCCGACGCCATCATGGACGCCATGGACCGCGACGACGGCCCGATGACCAGAGACGACCTGGCGGCCTACACGGTGCGCGACCGCCCTGCTCTCATTGGCGATTTTGGATCCTGGCGTGTGCTGACCATGCCCCCGCCTTCCAGTGGCGGCGTGGCCACTCAGCAGGTTTTTGGCCTGCTTGAAAGGCTGGGCGGATTGGACGGCGACATCAGCCAGAACTCGACCGTGTGGCGCCACATGTTGATCGAGTCGTTCAAGCACGTCTTTGCCGACCGCGCCCGCTGGTTGGCCGACGACACATACACTCAGGTGCCCATCGCGGCCCTGACGGCCCCGGCGTACCTCGACTCGCTGGCCCGCCAATTCGACCCGGAACAGACGTTCGCCCCCGATGCCTACGGCACCGGACCCCAACTGCCAGGCGACGCCGGCACCAGCCACGTCTCGGTGCTGGACGCCTCCGGCATGGCCGTCGGCTGCACCGAAACCATCAACCTGCACTGGGGCTCCTGCGCCGAGGTGCCCGGCTTCGGTTTCATGCTCAACGACCAGATGGACGATTTCACCACCACCGACACCGCCAACGCCTTCGGCCTGGTCCAGTCGGATCGCAACCGGCCAGCACCGGGCAAGCGGCCGCTCTCTTCCATGAATCCGACCATCGTACTGGAAGATGGCCATCCCATCGCCGTCGCCGGCGGCTCGGGAGGCCCACTGATCATCACCAGCACGCTGCAGGTGCTCCTGTCAGCCCTGATCTTTGGTGACGACGCCGGACAGGCCGTGGCCCGACAGCGCCTTCACCACCAGTGGGAACCGGACGAAGTCCTCGTCGAAGCGGCCTGGCAAGATGGCGAAACCCTCGATGAACTGCGGGACCGGGGGCACAAGATCGTCTGGTACAACAAAAGTTTGGGTATTGTGCAGGCCATCGTGGTCACCGATGGGCGCATCACCGCTGCCAGCGACCCGCGCAAGGGCGGGCGCCCGGCCGGATACTAGCAGGCTGTTCACCCACCGAACCTCTATGCAACCCCCTCCGATTGCTCTTGATTGGGCCCTCGGCGGCCAATATCTTTCGGGTGCGCTCCAGTTCGGGACGCACCCCTTTTTTTATCCGGTTGAAAGTATCCAGCGGGATGGTGGCGAGTCGATGACCACGACCAAGGACAACATCTGGCCCGAAGAATGGTCGGCCGAATGGCGTGAAGCCGCCGAGGCGGGACATTGCATTCACTGCGGCAATCCCCTGGGCCGATTCTGGAAACACGAAGACGGCCCCTTCTGCTGCCGCGGTTGCAAGGGTGTGTACGAGATGATCCACCAGGAGGATCTCTGCCGCTTCTACGACCTGACCCCCGACACCCACGCTCCCGCCTCGGTCCTGCGCACCGACAGTTTTGGCTGGCTCGAAAAGCTGGCCGAAGAGCATGGCGACAGCGGCCCCATCCACCTCGACCTCGACATCCAGGGCGTGCACTGCGCCGCCTGCATCTGGCTCATTGAAGAGCTGTTTAAGCGACACGAAGCCGGCATCCAACTGCGCATCAATCCCACTCTCGGCAAAGTCGATTTGAGTTGGGATCAATCGGCTGGTGACCTGAAGGTCTTCCTGGCCGAGATCGAAAAGTTCGGCTACCGCCTGGGGCCCAGTCGTAAGGGTGGCCAGAAAGCTTCCCGTGACCTGCTGATGCGCATGGCCATCGCCATCGCCATGGCCATGAACGTGATGATGTTCAGCCTCAGCATCTACTTCGGCCTGGGTGAAGGGCCACTCTTCGATTTCTTCGGTTGGCTCAGCCTGGGTCTGGCCACAATTTCGCTCTTTGCCGGCGGCGGCATCTTCCTCAAGGGCGCCGTTGCAGGCCTGCGCCGCGGCGTATTGCACCTGGATGTGCCCATCAGTCTGGGCATGGTACTCGCCTATGCTGGTTCGACTTATGGGTTTCTCACCGGCGGTCCTGAACACGCCTACTTCGATAGCCTGACGATCTTTATCGCCCTGATGCTGGTTGGCCGCTGGGCCCAGGAACACATCCTGGAACGCAACCGCAATACGCTGTTGGAGTCATCCGGCGCCGAGAACATCACGGTCAAGAAATTGCAAAATGGCGCCCTGGCCACCGTCAACGCCGACGAAGTCGAACAGGGTGACGAGCTGTGGATCGCGCCCGGCGACCTCTTGCCCGTGGCCGGTATCCTGATGCGCCGCAGCACCGAGGTGAGCCTCGACTGGATCACCGGCGAGTCCGACCAGGTGGCCTTCCAGCCTGGCGATACCATTGCCGCCGGTGCCTTCAATGCCAGCAACCACGGCTTCAGTGTCACGGCCACTGAAAGTTTCGACGACAGCCGGTTGCAGGACCTTCTGCGCTCGACCACCGTCAGCGACGACGAGTTCCGCCCCCGCTGGTGGCACACCATCAGTTCGTGGTACGTGGCGGTTGTGCTCGCGGCCGCCTTGCTCGGCTTTGGCATCTGGGCCGGACGCGACATGACCATGGCCCTGAAGGTGACGATTTCCATCCTGGTGGTGACCTGCCCTTGCGCCCTGGGCCTGGCCACACCCCTGGCCGAAGAACTGATTCATTTTGCCCTGCGCCGCGGTGGCGTATTCATCCGCAAGCAGAGCTTCATGGAAAAAGCCCTGTCGGTGCGCAAGGTGCTGTTGGACAAGACCGGCACCCTGACCATGGGCCAGCTCGAACTGGACGATGAGGCGAAGCAGGCGGTTCTCGATCTGGACGACCATGCGGCCCTGGTCCTGCAGCACATGACCGCCCGCAGCAACCATCCGGTCAGCATGTGCCTGGCTGGGGCGGTGGGAAGGCGGCAAATCGCCGGCGACGCGGTCATTGGCAGCGCCGAAGGTGAAGAGTTGAACGAAATTCCGGGTTCCGGCCTGGAATTGACCCTCGGCGAAACCACCTGGCGCCTGGGCAAACGGGATTTCGCCCTACCCCAGGCACCCGCCAACGGCGAACTGGCCCAGCACACGGTGCTGTCAAAAGATGGCCAATCCGTGGCGGCCTTCCTGCTGCGCGAGGAGTTCAAGGCCGATGCGGCCGACGAAGTGGCCAAACTGCTGGCCGATGGTTACGAGATACACCTGCTCAGCGGCGATGGACAGGCCAAGGTCGACGCGGCGTCCATCGCCCTGGGCCTGGACCCTGCCCGTTGCGAGGGCGGACTCAGCCCCGAGGCGAAAGCCAAACGGGTGCGCGAATTGGACGCCGAAGACACCCTCATGGTGGGCGATGGATTGAATGATTCTCCCAGTTTTGAGGTAGCCTTTTGCGCGGCCACGCCGGCCATTGATCGGCCGGTCTTACCGGGCAAAGCGGACTTCTTTTTTCTGGGTGACGGGATCGCTTCATTGCGCCGCTCCCTGGCCGCCGCCAAACAGCTGCGGCGGGTGGTTAAAGACAATCTTTTGATCGCCATCGTGTACAATGTCGGGGCCGTGGCGCTGTGTATGACAGGCCAGGTGACGCCCGTTGTGGCGGCCATTCTGATGCCGCTAAGCTCTGTAACGGTAGTAAGTTTAACAGCAATCAGACTCTCGACAGGGAGGCTAAAATGGATGTAATCATTGCCCTGGTCTTCATCAGCCTGACCCTGGTGGCCGCCGGGCTGGTCTTCTTCTTCACCCGCCTCTTCGAGGGCGATTTTGAACACGGTGATCGCCTCTCCCTGCTGCCCCTCGAAGACGACGACGGCATGAAAGACGTTGACCCTGAATCAAATGATGACAAATTGGTCCAAAAGCCATCTAATGGCGATGATAGTGGACCGGATTGCGACGACTGAGCAAAGGAGGAAGGTGCTCTTAATGGAAGCAACGAATACGCAGATGAAAACGGTGGTCTATGACGACTCCATCGTACGGGCCTTTTCAATCATTACGATTGTCTGGGGCATTGTGGCTTTTCTGGTTGGCGTCATTGTCGCTGCCCAGTTGAGCTTCTGGCAGGCCAACATGGGCTGGGAGTGGACCAGCTTCGGTCGCCTGCGCCAGCTGCACACCAACGCGGCGATTTTCGCGTTTGTGGGCAACGGCATGTTCGCCGGAATCTACTATTCGACCCAGCGCCTTCTTAAAACGCGCATGGCCAACGACATGCTCAGCTGGGCCAACTTCTGGGGCTGGCAGCTGGTCATTGTCGCTGCC
>DAOVTU010000238.1 GCA_030632925.1 Candidatus Krumholzibacteriia bacterium
AACGGCGACGTCGTCGACGGCGACAGCTATCGCCGTATGGTGGAGCATACTTCCTGTCACGGTGTGATGATCGGGCGCGGTGCCATCGGCAATCCCTGGATCTTTGGCGAGATGCATGCCGTGGATAAGGGAGAACCCGCACCGGAAGTGAGTTTTTCGGAGATGTGCGAGGCCACTATCGATCACCTGCAAGGCGAAGTCGCCTTACGCGGTGAACCCCAGGGTTCGTTCGTGGTGCGCAAACACATCGCCCGCTGCTTCAAGGGTTATCCCGGGGCGGGCGTCCTGCGCCGCAAGCTGTACGCCACCACGGTGGCAGAAGAAATGGAAACCATCCTGCGGGATGCCGCCGCTGCCGGCGACCCCCGTTATGATGAGTACAATGAGGCCGAGGGAGATTCCCATGCTGACGATTGAACGCCGTGTCCTGCTGCTGACTTTTGTGGTTATGCTGAGCCTCATGGCCGGTTGCGCCAAACAGGTGGGTTCGGGTTTGACCACCGACCAGGTGGTGCCATCGGACCAGCGGATCATCGAGCACACCGTTGGTCCTGGCGAATCGCTGGCCCGCATTGCCGACAATTATTACGGGGATCCGGATCGCTATCTGGACATCGCCCGCGAAAATGGCATCAGTGATCCCGGCCGCATCGTGCCCGGTTCGGTGCTGCGCCTCAGCTTCAGCGCCGACGAATGGGGCGGTGCCCGCCAACGTGCCGCAGCCCTGGGGCCCTACAACAAGGGTGTCGACCTGATGGCCAACGAGCGGGTGGGCGAGGCCGAAAAACAGTTCAAACTGGCCTTGGAAACGGCACCCGACCTGCGGGCGGCCAAGTACAATCTGGCTCTGGTGTACCTCAAGCGAGGACGCAACGACCGGGCGCTGGTCCTGCTCGAAGAACTGACCACCGAACGCCCCGAAGATCCGGACTTTTTGTTTGCCCGGGGCAACGCGCTTTTCCAGTCGACCCGCTTCGACGAAGCCGTGGTGCAATTCAATGGCGCCCTGAAGTACAGGCCGGGATTCAAACGGGCGGCCTTTGGCCTGGCCCGCAGCTACCAGGAAGGCGGCCACCGCAACAGAGCCATGACGGCGTGGGAAAACTACCTCAAGCTGGACAGCACCTCGAGTTGGGCGGCCACCGCCCGGCGCAACCTGCGGAAGCTGCAGGATGAGCCCGGACAATAAACCCCTGCTGTCGCTGCGTGGCTGGTCTCTGGACCGGCACTCGTCTGCTGGGGCCCGCACGGTGCTGGAAAATATCGATCTGGACCTGCACGCCGGGCGCTGGCTGGCCGTCATCGGCGCCAACGGGTCGGGCAAATCCTCTCTCTTGAAATACCTCGCCTCCGAAGACTCGCCTTTGGCCGACCAGGCCGCCATCATGTTCCAGGATCCCGATGATCAAGTATTTGCGACCGGCGTGGACCGGGAAATCACTCTCGGCCGCGAAGGCCGCGACCCCGAGGCAGTGCGGCTGGAATTTGGTCTCGCCGGATTGGGCGAGATGAACCCGAGGCTATTGTCGGCCGGACAAAAACAGCGGCTGGTTTTGGCAGTGGCCCTGGGCGATGCGCCGCAGGTTTTGCTCTGCGACGAGCCGACCAGTTTGCAGGACCCTGTGCAAGCCGACTGGGTGCTGGATCGCCTGGACCAATGGCGCCATGAGACCGGTGGCGCCCTGGTGACGGCTACCTGTGACCGCGCCGAAGCCGCCCGAGCTGATGAAATCATGGTCCTGGCTGCGGGCCGCGTTCTGGTGCACGGCCCAGCGGCAGAACTGCTGGATGACCCGCGGGTGGTGGAGTTGCTGGGCGCAGTGAGCGCACCTTGTGAGACGCCACCGGTGATTGGTGACCCGAACCGTGAACCGGTCCTGACGCTGTCCGAAATCGGCTGCGATTTTACGTCAGGCGGTGGCTTCAGCGAGGCCAATCTGACCGTGCGACCCGGCGACCGCTGGGGCCTGATGGGCGTCAATGGTTGTGGCAAATCGACCTTGTTGGCCCTGTGTGCTGGTGCTCGTCGCCCCGAACGCGGCGCGGTCGTTTTGGGTGGTCAGAGACTGTACCGCAAGTCCGGCCTGGACCTGGACCACGGCCAGGCCTTGCTGGCCCCCCAATTCCCGGAATACCTGTTCACACGTTCGGATGTGGCGTCGGAGATCAAGCTGGACCCTGCCCTGGCCGACCAACCGGTAAGCGCTTGGCTGGAGGCCCTCGGTCTGGCCGCGGAAATATCCGCGAGCAATCCCCACGATCTGAGCAGCGGCCAACGCCGGCGCCTGGCCCTGGGCCTGATATTGCACTCGAACCGACCTCTGATCCTGCTGGACGAACCCACCGCCGCCCTGGATGCCGAAGGGAAAGCGCGGGTGCTGGGGCTGTTGGACCAGTTGCCCGTCGAGACCGCCCTGGTCATTGCCTCGCACGATCAGGAATTCCTCAGCCGGGCCGGGTGCCGCGTGTGCGAGGTCCGCCCTGAAGGATTGAGCATCCGGTGAGCGCACTGGCCCAACTCTTTAAACATCTGCCGGAATCGATTGACGACACCCACGCCCAGCGCCTGTTTCACGGTCGCGGCCACGCCTATGAAGGCCTGAACCACGTGACGGTCGACTGGCTGCCGCCTGTCGCGCTGATCACACTTTTTGCACCGGAGGAGCAGGCCGACCTGGAGTCATTGGCCCAGGTATTGATGACCAAACTGCCCGCCTGCCGAAGTGTCCAGCTTCAACACCGCTACGAAAAATCCGGACCGGTCGATGTTATTCTTGGCCGGGAAATTTCCGAATTGGAAATCACCGAAGGCCATTTGAAGTACCATATCCGGCTGGGGCAGGCGCGCAATACAGGCTTGTTCCTCGACATGCGAACAGGCCGGGATTGGGTTCGGCAGCACAGTCAGGACAAGCGGGTCCTGAACCTGTTCGCCTACACCTGCGGCTTTTCGGTGGCGGCGGTTGCTGGTGGTGCGCAGTCGGTGCTGAATGTGGACATGAGCAGCACGGCTCTGGCGGTGGGGCGCGACAACCACCGTTTGAATGAGCAACCATTGGAAAAGGTGGGCTTTGAGAAGCTGGACATCTTCAAATCCTTTGGGCGTTTGAAAAAGCGGGGGCCATATGATTTGCTGATTTGCGATCCGCCCACGTTCCAGAAGGGCAGCGTCGACATCGTGCGCGACTACGCCAAAATCCTGCGCCGCCTCGACCAGCTCATGGCCCTGGGAGCGACCCTGATGCTGTGCCTCAATGCTCCGGATTTGAGCCGGGAATTTCTGATCGACCAGGTGGCCGAGTGGGCTCCTCAATACCGCTTGCAGGGTGAGATCAAACCGCCTGCGGTATTTGTGGACGCGGAGCGGAAAGGCCTGAAGGTTCTCATTTTTGGCTCAGAGGGCTCCGGGGATATCTAGAACAACCCATTTGGACTGAAATTCGGCACTTGAGGGGTGGATCTCCCACCATCTGAGAATCCGCTTGCTGGCGCCCCGCCGGATTGTTAGATTCCTGCCGACAGGAGATCCGGAATCCGCTTAAAGGAGGCGACTGGGAAACAAACGCATGACCGCAAGGGCCATGCCTTTTTTTTGCCCGGAATTCGCCATAGTCCATCGCCTTGACCCAGCCAGAGGAAGACCCATGAATTTCGCCGAAAAAGCCGTGCTCATGAACGCCAGCGAGATCACCCGCGCCATGAAGCGCATGGCCCACGAGATCATCGAAGCCAACAAGGGCGTCGACAATCTGGTGCTGCTGGGGATCCAACGCCGCGGTGTGCCCCTGGCGCGCATGCTGGCCGAGGCCATCAAACAGGTCGAAGGCCAGGACGTGCCCCAGGGCGCTCTGGACATCACCTTCTACCGCGACGATCTGAGCACCCTCGGGCCCTCGCCCCAGGTCTCGAGCACCGAGATGCCCTTCGATGTGAACGAGAAGATCATCATCCTGGTGGACGACGTGCTGTACACCGGTCGTACGGTGCGCGCGGCCCTGGATGTGATCATGGACTGGGGCCGGCCCCAGGCCATCCGCCTGGCGGTGCTGGTGGACCGTGGTCATCGCGAGTTGCCCGTCCGGCCCGACTTCGTGGGCAAGAACGTGCCGACGTCCCAGCGGGAGATCATCAAGGTCAAGGTCGAGGAATTCGACGACAAGCTTGAGGTGGTCGTTGGGGAGGTCACGGAATGATCCTGGAAACCAAGGATGTGCTTGGCCTCGAAGATTTGAGCGCTGAAGAGATCCTGGGCGTATTGGATGTGGCGGCCCATTTTCGGGCCGTGTTCGACCGCCCGGTACGCAGTGTCCCCATTATGCGCGGCCGCACGGTGGTGAATTTCTTTCACGAACCCAGCACCCGCACCCGCATCAGCTTCGAACTTGCCGAACAACGCCTTTCCGCCGACATCATCAACTTTTCCGCCGCCACCAGCAGTTTCAGCAAGGGCGAGACCCTGCGCGATACGGCCGAAAATCTGGCGGCCATGAAGATCGACATGCTCATCGTGCGGCACAGTTCGCCGGGCGCGGCGCAGTATCTGGCCAAGGTGCTCGAATGTTCGGTTATCAATGCGGGCGACGGCGCCCACGAACATCCGACCCAGGGTTTGCTGGACATCATGACCATGCGCCAGCGCCTGGGCGACATGCGCGGCAAGAAGGTCACGATCATTGGGGACATCACCCACAGCCGGGTGGCGCGTTCGAATTTGTGGGGGCTGGTCAAGCTGGGGGCCGAAGTCACTTTGTGCGGCCCGCCGACGATGATTCCCGGTGGTCTGGACAAGCTCGGCGCCAAGATCGAATACAACCTGGAAAAGGCCGTGGCCGACGCCGATGTGCTGAACGTTTTGCGCATCCAGCTGGAGCGCCACTCGAGCAAAAGCTTCCCGGGCAATCGCGAGTACCACCGCATGTACGGCATCACTGAAGATGTGGTGCGCAAGCTGAAGCCCGACGCCTTTGTCATGCATCCTGGCCCCATGAACCGCGACGTGGAAATCGCCAGCGAGGTGGCCGATGGCCCGCGCCAGGTGATTCTCGATCAGGTGGCCAATGGTGTGGCTGTGCGCATGGCGCTGATTTACCTGCTGAGTGGCGGCGACCCCCGTTCGCTCGGTGGCAGCGCTTCCTAGAGATTTTTAAACGCCAATTGTTTGGGCCCCGAATCAAAGGGGCTTCCAGAAAGAGGTCGGAACATGGAGTGGAGCTGGCAGCGCATTCCTTCGGAGTACCTGGTCGTCAACGTCAAGCTGTGCCGCGATGGCAAGCTGGCCAAGCGCAAGGGTTACCTGCACGTGCGCAAGGGCCGCATTGAAGGCCTCGGCGTGGGGCAACCGGCCCTCAACGGCGTGCCCGTGCTTGATGGCAGCGGCCTGGTTTGTGCACCTGGACTGGTCGATTTGCGGGCTTCTTTCCGGGAGCCAGGCAACGAACAGATGGAAACTGTGGCCACCGGCAGCCGGGCTGCAGCCGCAGGCGGATTCACCTCGGTGGTGACCATGTCGGGCACCGATCCGGTCATTGATAATTCGGGCATGGTCCGATACCTGATCGACCGCGGCCGCGAAGCCGGCCTGTGCCGCATCTATCCCACCGGAGCGGTCAGTCCGGGCCGCCAGGG
>DAOVTU010000264.1 GCA_030632925.1 Candidatus Krumholzibacteriia bacterium
AGTCGGGCGACGTCAGCAGCATGTTCATTTCGTGGTACGCCATCGCATCGATATTGCGCGCACGGCCATAACGCCGGCTCGGGTCCGTCAACAGGTTGCTGTTAAGGCCTTCGAACTTGATCAGGACCTGGCCTGAAGAAGCGTAAATGGGCGTCATCGTCTTGATGGCGATGCCGGCCATGGACAGGCACAGTATAAATGGCACAAAGAACAGCATCTTGCGGCGCCAGAAAGCCCTCACCAGGCTCATGGGATCGAAGGCACCGCCACCAGATTCTTGTTCATCCAAAAAGGGATCCATGCCCGCAATTCTCCTTCGTATCAGTTCAGGTTGATCCAGAAAGGCATCATGGCCACTGGTCGGCCATCCAACAGGGACACGGCGGCCAAAGTTCCATCGCGGCGCAGGGATTCCAACACCGTCGGCACCGGCGCGATGCCGGCAGCGTGCTGGGACCCCAGGAGAATATCAGTCGGGAACATGGAAGCTGCCAAATGGGCCATCACGCCGTTTTCACGCAGGCTTTTGACCAGCATGCGTTCAAACAGGGTGAGCTCTTCCGAGAAGCTGACCAGGCTGACTTTGTCTTCGGGCTGCAGGCCCATCATCCATTTGGCCGAATCGATGGCGCGGCGCAGGCCACCCAGTTCATCGACCAAACCGTGCTCGAGGCCCTGCCGGCCGGTCCAGACCCGGCCCTGGGCCACGGCGTGCACCTCGTCGCGGGTCATGTCGCGGCCGTCGGCCACCTTGGCCAGGAAGCGCTCATAGAAGTTGTCCATCTGGGTCTGGAACAGTTCGCGCTGGGTATCGGTAAACGTGCCCTCGTCGCTGAACAGCAGGGCGTTGGCGCCACGGGTGATGAACTCGCGATTGACGCCGATTTTTTCGTACATCTTGGTGCGGCTCATTTTACCGGCGTATACGCCAATCGAGCCGGTCAGAGTACTGGGGTCGGCAAAGATCGAGTCGCCCAGGCAGGCGATATAATAACCACCGCTGGCGGCCATGCCACTCATCGAAACGATCACCGGCTTTTTGACCTGCAGCTTGCGGATCTCGTTCCAGACCAGATCGCTGGCCAAGGCGCTGCCGCCCGGGCTGTCGATGCGCAGGATCACGGCGTCCACTTCGTCATCATCAGCCACCGAGCTCAGTTGTTCGGTGATCGTCTCGCTGCCGGCAATCTGGCCCTGGAAACGGTCAAAGTGGCTGCTGCCAGGCATGATCACACCCGAAACATGGACAATGGCCACGGTGTGGGTGGTTTTGCCCTTCTTGGGCGGCGACAGTTGGTAATCTCCGAGAGAGGTCACGTCGTCTTCGCCAAAGAGGTGCTCGAACATGTCGTCGTAATACATGGTGGTGTCGACCATGCCGGCGGCCAGGGCTGCCGGGGCGTCGAACATGCCGTGGTCGATCCAGCCTTCAACCACGTCCTCGTCGACCTCACGGCTGGTGGCCATCATCTCCACCAGTGCCTCATAACGATCGTCCACAATGGAGGTGATCATTTCGCGGTTGGCCGCACTGGCCGAGGCGCGGGTCATGCGCTCGGGTGCTGATTTGTAGGCCCCCACGTGCACGAAATCCGCCTCCATGCCCAATTTGTCGAGGGTATCTTTCATGAACGACATCTCGGCCGAGATGCCCAGCACCATGATGTTTGCCTCAGGTGAGACAACCACCTGGTCGGCCAAAGAAGCCAGGGCGTATTCGCGAGTGCCCGCAGCGTCGATATAGGCGATCACGGGCTTGCCGGATTCCTTGAAATTTTCAACGGCGGTCCGGATTTCGTCCACCTTGGCCCAATCGGTGGCCAGAGAACGCATGTCCATGACCATGGCGGTGATGCGGTCATCATCGGCAGCCCGGTAAAGGGTGAACAGCAATTCGCTCGTGGTCAGAGACCCACCACCCTGCACCTGGCCCCAGAAAGAGGAATCGCGCTCTTCGGCGTAGTTTCCGGCCACTTCCCAAACCAGAACGCCTCCGTCAACGGAGACCGTCTGCTCCAGATTGCTGAAGGTGTACCACATCATCCCAAAACCGCCGCCGATGAACACAGCGACGATGGCGAACACGATCCAGAATTTCTTCATTTTCAGATTCCTAACTTCGGCAATAGGCCGCCAGGGCTTGGGCCGCACGATCGATTTTGCGGAACACGGGAATACCCGCCCGCTCGATGAGTCGGCACATGGGGTCGTATATCCTACCGGAATCGACCACAACTACGGCAGGTTTAGCGGAACCCGCAATAATGTCAACCATGAGACGGGGTTGCGAGCCCTCGGCCTCCAGGTTTTCGCGGTGAAATCCCGCCGTGCTGAGGGGCAAATTGTTCAAGGACGGAGTCACGGGCACTGATGACAAAATGGCCACATCAACGGCCGGACAGGCCAGGATCGCTTCGCAACTGTCACAAAAGGCCTGCGTACCCGTCATTGGCGTGCAATCGATGGGATTGGTGCGGTGGGCAAAGCCCGGCAGGATTTCATCCAGACGGGCCTGGGTTTCGGCATCAAACACCGCCAGTTCCAGCCCTTCCAGCCGATCTGTCACGGTCGAACATTCAAAGCCGGCGTTGCTGATGATTCCAGTTCTCACCCCTTGGGGCACCCTGCCGGCGAGCAGGGTGAAGGTCTTGATCAGATCCTCGAACTCGTCCAGGGATTCGGCCACCGTCGCACCGGCGCTTTGCAGACAGGCACGGGCCACGGCGTAGTCCCCCGCCAGGCTGGCGGTGTGGCTGGCTGCAGCCTGGGCACCGAGAGCCGTCTTGCCCGCCTTATAAATGATCACCCGCTTGCCGAGCTCATTTGCCCGACGGCATTCGGCCAGGAACCGGTCGCCATCACCGGGCTTGAATCCTTCCACATAGCACGCTATGACATCAACTTCCGGCACTTTGTTAAAGTGACACAGGAAGTCCGCCACAGTGAGATCCATCTGGTTGCCAAAGCTGATGCTGGCCCGCGGTTGGATCACGCCATCGTAGTTGCTGGCGAAGGTCACGAGGTAGGCGCCGGACTGGCTGACGACCGCCAGATTTTCTCCCCGACCGGGATTGAAGGGCAGTTTGTATTCCGGCAGGAAGAAGGTGTTGTAGTTGTCGCGGCTGACGATGCCGAGGCAATTGCCTCCCACCATGACCGGTCCGCTTTCGGTTCGGCGATGCCCTCTCTTAAGGGTCTCTTCGATTGCCGTGGCCAAATCCGTCTCGCCGCTTTCCGCAAATCCACCAGGAATCAGAATGATACTGGCCGCCTGATCGGACTCAACCAAAGCCTCGATGGCATCCACTGCGCCTTGGGCCGGAATGGCGACCACGGCCAGGTCGCATTTTTCTGGCAGTGACGCCACATCGGGGAAGCAAGGCACGCCTGAAATCTCGGTTTCCCGCTGATGCACCACATAGAGTCGGTCCCGGGCTATCCCCTCGGATTTGAGCAGGTTATCCAGGATGACACGCCCAGGATTAGCCCCCTTGGCGCTGACGCCCATGACTACGGCACTGCGCGGCTGCAGCAAGTTGTTGATTCTTGCCGCTGGCCGAATCACCGTCTCCCACTTGCGTCGGCTAACCAGACCAACTCCATCGAGTGCCACCAGACCACCCTCGCTGGCCACTGCCGGATTAATCTCGATCTCCTCCACCGTGAAAGGCGATTCTCCCGCCGGCCCACAGTGTTGGCCCACTTTTGCCAAACTGATCACGCCCTGTACCAGATTTTCCAGCTTCATCGGCGCCGTGGCGTACAATCGCGAGGGCATACAGAGCAGCTTCAGCATCGGGTGGGTTGTCAAACCCACTCGCACATCTTCAGGTGTCAGTCCATTGGCAGGAAAAATAACCGTGCTGCCGGATGTAACAGAGCCCGCGCCACCCTTGCCGTACCATTCGGTCAGGGTGCCACCTATGCCTACGACAACACAGGGCCCAAAGGCAGGATCCTGCCGCAGGCTTAAAAGCACTTCCTGCCCAGGGCGATTAGCCTCGTGAGGCACAAAAGCCCCGGCCATGATGCCTTCGACCGCTTCACCGAGGCCATCAGCCCGCAAACGACTGGCCATATCGACCGCTGCGGCCACCAACTGCGACTCCGGATCAGCAGATCCATCGAGCCGCAGCACCTTGACACCACCGACGTCCGTCTTGTGCAGAATATTTCGACCGACGACCTTCAGCAGTAACCGTCCTTCCTGGTCGGCTAAAGCCGCGGCCTCGGTGGCCCACTGGCGGCAACCTTCGTCTCCGGAAACCACTGACCACATCGAAGCCGGACAATGTGCGACACCGGCCAAGTCCATCAACGCGTACATCTCGACTTCGTGGAGCCTGTACCCGGCTTCTGAAATTCCGTTTGCTTTGTCCTGGGAAAGAATCTGCTCGAGATAAGTGTCGATAAGCTTGAGGTCCAACACGCCAAACCTTCCTTGTTGCGAGGCGCTTGCCGCAGCGGTTCCCCCTGAACCTGCCTGCCGATAGCCGGATTTGTGATACCAAAGATAGGGCAGTGCAAGACACCATCCCAACAAAAAAGCCCGCCTGCCAGGACTAAATTCCGGGTTGCGGGCTGCACCAATTCGTCGTTTTAGGGATGTTTCCATACTAGCAGACAAAAAGAAAGCCCCTGACCTATTGGTCAGGGGCTTTGGATAATTCGGCGGTTACCTACTCTCCCACAGGGGCAACCCTGCAGTACCATCGGCGCAACGCGGTTTCACTACTGTGTTCGGAATGGGAACAGGTGGTGCCCACGCGCTATCGCCGCCGAAAGACCTATCCGTTCGCGTCCCCGCGTCACGGATGTCGTCCTTGGACAACTGAATATGGAGAGTAGTTCTTGAGACGCACATCACAACGTCTGAAATCGTTCTTTCCGAAGAAAGAAAGAGAATGATTAAGCCTCACGGCTTATTAGTACCGGTCGGCTGAGCACATCGCTGCACTTACACCTCCGGCCTATCAACGAGGTCGTCTTCCTCGAGCCTTGAGGGGAATTAAATTCCCGGGAGTTCTTATCTCAGGAGGGGCTTCACGCTTATATGCTTTCAGCGTTTATCCCTGCCGTACGTAGCTACCCTGCGATGCCACGGGCGTGACAACAGGTACACTAGAGGTACGTCCATTCCGGTCCTCTCGTACTAGGAACAGGTTCCTTCAAAACTCCAACGCCCACAACAGATAGGGACCGAACTGTCTCACGACGTTCTAAACCCAGCTCGCGTACCACTTTAATTGGCGAACAGCAAAACCCTTGGCCACTTCTTAAGCCCCAAGCTGTGTGTAGCCTACAACGAGGCGGCAAACCTCCCCGTCTATGTGGACTCTTGGGGGAGATAAGCCTGTTATC
>DAOVTU010000664.1 GCA_030632925.1 Candidatus Krumholzibacteriia bacterium
AGCGCGGAATCGAGGGGAAGCGGGACGCGGATCCCGAAGTGGTGACGTCGGTGGAGTCGAAGGACAACTCGCTCAGCTCGCGCTGGCGGATCTGCTGCAACTCTTTCACGTCAGCCAGAAAAGCGGCAGCGTCGACCTGCGACGCGACAGCGAAGCGGGATCTGACGAATCCGGGCGGGTCGAGTTGCGCGCGGGCGAAATCGTCCACGCCGAAATCGAATCCATTGTGGGCGAAAAAGCCAAATTGGGTGAGGAGCCGAGTAAGAACCTGGTGGGCAACCTGAACCTGCAGCATACCATGCGGCCCTACTTCCTGACCCATGTGGCGAACTTCCTGGCGCGGCACAATACCGAACGCGAATCGACGGTGCAGTTCAGTGGCGAAGTGGCCTTGAGCCTGCCCAACCCCAATACCAAGGGCAAGGTCTTCCTGGAGGATTTCGAGGGTGTTGATGCCTCGGACATCATCAGTCTCAGCCGCATCGCCTGGTCCTGGTCAAGCCCGCCGCACCTGGGCGCTTCAACCGGTGACAGCCGCAATTTCTACGCGGCCAACCGGGTGGACCATGTGCGTTGGTTCCTGCCCAAGGAGCGTTCCCTGCGGCGACATCTGAACCCGGAACTGGTCAACCAGGAACGTGACGAAACCCAGCCCACCATGGACATGTACCTGCGCTCGGAAACGGGCTGGGAGGACGACAGCTGGGGCGGCATCATGCGCGGCATCAGCCGAAATGGCCTGGACCTTTCGAAGTCTCAATTCATTGAGATCTGGGTCAATGACATGGAGCCTGAGATCACCGCCCGGCGGGGCAAGCTGCACATCGATTTTGGTTACATCAACGAAGACGGTTTTTGGCCGGTTAACAGCGACGCCACCCTTGATACGTTGACCTACCAGAAGGAAGATGCGAACTCGGATGGCGTCTGGATTTTCGAAGAGGACATCGGTCTCGATGGCCTGGATGAAACCGGCCCGCAGCGTTTTGAAGCCGACTTTGAAATCAATGGTGATTCGCCCTATCCGTTCATCAATGGCACGGCCCGCAACAATCGCGAGGACGACGAGGATCTGAACGGCAATACACTTCTGGACACCGACAACGGCTACTTCACGACCACCATCGATCTGGCGGAGACCGAGGCCCTGGTTGATGTGGTTTACGATTATGATGATGTCTCGGACCTGATTGCCGAAAACATTTCCTGGCGCAAGTACCGCATCCCCATCGCGGCGGTGGAAGCGGTGTCGCCCGACAGGTCACCCAACATCAAAGCCATTACCCATGCCCGTATCTGGTATGAGGATGAGGATGTCGGAGCGCCCAATGAAGTCCATCTGCAACTTTCGGAATTCCGGTTCCTGGGCAGTCGCTGGGAACGCGAAGGCGTGCGCCGCATCGAGGGTGAAGCCCTGCTGAGTTCCGGTGAGCGTCTGCCCGGGGAAGAATTTTTCCTCGGTGAAGTGAACAACAAGGAAAACCCCGACTACCGACCGCCATTCACGGTGGAGGAGATCAACAGCATCCCCGAGAAGGAACAGTCGTTGGTCTTGAATTTTCAAAACATTGAGCAGGGCCACATGGTCCGCGCCAGCAAGCAGGTCTCGTCCCAGGGTGATGATTACACCACTTACCGGGACATCAGTTGGTACTGGAACAATACTTCCCACACCAACGCCGACCTGGACCTGTTCTTCCGCGTGGGCGCCGATACCCTCAACTACTACGAGGTGAATTACCGCTATGCCGACTCGGCCCGGAAGACCGGTTGGCACCAGATGAATCTGAACATCGCCGAACTGTCCAACGCCAAGAACGGTACCGTGGATCTCAACGGCCATGTGCACGATAGGATCACTGATGTGCGGTCCGGCGATGTGTACGATGTGCGCGTGGTCGGTCGACCGGATCTGCGGCGGGTGAAACGGTACTACTTCGGTGTGGCCAACAATACCCTGGCCAACGCGGCGTCCGGTGTCATCTATCTCAACGATGTCAAACTCGAGGGTGTCAAAAGAGACATGGGGATGGCCCAGCGCGCCGGTGTGCGAGTGAACATGGCCGATGTGATCAAGGCCGACTTCGATTGGAAACGTACCGATGCCGAATACCACGGCCTGGACAAGAACACCGGTTCGGGAGTGAATTTCGAAGACTGGACCTTCAACTCGAGTGTGAACCTGAACGATTTTATTCCGCTGCTGGGCTTCAAGGTGCCGGTCAATGTGAGTCGTCGCCAAACGATCCAGCGACCCAAGTACGAGACCAACAGTGATATCGAAATTCTGGATGAAGAAGTGCGCAACCAGGAATCCACGGTCGACACCTCTGAACGCTTTTCGAGCCGCCTGAGCCACTCGCCCTCCAAGTCCGGCCTGTTGCGGTATGTGGTCGACCCCTGGGTCCTGTCGGTCAACGGCTCGCGCGGCAAGAAATCCAGTCCCATCGATCGCGCCCAGAACAAGAGCCTGGCCGGCTCGGTCAACTACGATCTGCGGATCAACGGGAATTACCAACTGGGCAATTTCCCTTTGCTGGGTTATGTGCCAATCGTCAAGGGTTTCACCT
>DAOVTU010000406.1 GCA_030632925.1 Candidatus Krumholzibacteriia bacterium
CGTGCGAGCCGCAGGGGCTGGTATGGGATCAGGCCAGTGGAAAGTTGTGGGTCGGCGCAATTTGGGAAGGAGTCCCGGGCCTACGGTCGGTCGATCCGGTCACTGGTGCGGTGGCGGAACTCGAGCCGCCGGTCCGTTTCGAAAGCGATGTTTCCTTCGCCCTGTTACGCACCGATCTGACAGGGAACCTGATGGTGTACTGCCGCACTTCGCGGCAGGGCAACATCTGGATCCTGGACGCCGGTGAAGATGTGTTCTGAACCTGAACCGAGGAGTTGGTCATGACTGATCGTACGCAGACATTTGTCGATGCATTGGTGGTCATCCAAAACCGCCTGGGAGAACTTGACGCAATGATCAATGACATGAAACGGGTAACGGTGGAATCTCCGGAGAGTTTTTTGACCGAGGGACTCGTGCCGGGTCGGGTCATTGGACCGATCCCCTTCCCGGTTCCCGTCCCGTCGAATCCACATCCTGGCACCTGTCACGCCATTTGGACCGATCTGGGAACCGACAGGTCCGTTGCTGCCGCAGCCGTCGGGCTGGAAAAAGGCCTCCGCAGTTGTGCCGATCTCACCAACGCGATAAGTCGTCAGGCCCGCGAAGGCATGGGATAGAGTCGCCTCATGAACCAGCGCGCAGATCGGATCGATACCCTGGGCCTGATGCTGACCACAAGGTGCAATCTGAATTGTTCCTATTGCTATCAGCACGGCCACCGCCAACACTCTGCGCGCTGGCAAGACCTGCGGCGGTCGCTCGACTGGGCCCTGTTGCACAGCGGTTCCCAACTCCTGATCATCATGTCCGGCGGAGAGCCTCTTTTGGTCCCCGATATGGTCCACCGGATTGTGGATCACACGCGGCGCAATGCACCGGCGGACCTGACGGTCTCTTATCGGATCATGACCAACGGAAAATTGCTGGATGAAGAGACCTTTGTGGCCCTGGCGCGCCACAAGGTGGAGATTCGCTTGAGCTGTGACGGCACCCCTGCCGCCCAGGCCCTGCGTAGCGACGACAGCTTCGCGGCCAACGACGTGATCCTGGATCGTCTGGCACGAGCCGACAGCCAGGCTTTCCAGGACCAACTTCTCGTGGTGATGACGGTCCTGCCCGAGACCGTGCCCCATCTCACCGATGGCGTGGCCTACTTGTTGCAAAAGGGTGTGGCCCAAATAGAGATGGGTCCGGTGCTGACGGCTTGCCCAGGTTGGGATCGGGCAGATTTGACCGCCATGTCGGCGGAGTTTCAACGTCTGCGTGAACTGTGCCTGGTTCACTACCAGCGGACAGGCGAGGTCCCACTACGATTGCTGCGGCGTTGGGACCTGCCTCCGTCATTCGTTCCGGTGCAACCGGCAGGGTGCAATGCCCTACGCACCCGCAATCCGGTCGCCGATGTGGACGGTCGCTGGTACTCGTGCGGGCTGTTCATGCCCTCGACCAGTCAACCAGAGCACGTGGCGCCCGGGGTGAGCGACACCTTATGCTGGGGGCGTCCAGGCAGTGCCGAGTTCGAATTCCACACCGAAGATCACGCTGCCCGGATGAGTACGTTGCCGGTTTTTAGGGAGCGCCCTGAACGAACGGGTCTGTTTGGGCCCTGCTCCGATTGCGATCACCGCCAATCATGCCATATCTGCCCATTGGTTTTTTTACCTGCCCAGAGGCACTCGACTGCACCCCGGGTTCCCGATTTCGTCTGCGCCTTCAACGCCCTGGCCCACGAAGCCAACCAAGCCTTTCCCAGTTTGCCCACGCCACCGGAATGGCGTCTGCATCCCCAATTTCTGGCGCAACAGGAAGCGGCCTTTGCCAGGGCCGTGGCAAAACTTAACCCTGCCCCTACTCCACCACCAAATAGTGCCGGGGTATAAAACGACAAGCTTGTGAACCAATAACACCGCGTTCACCGCCGAAATGTCAAAACGGATTGGTCGCAAAAACCGAAAACTCCGGTATGAACCCCCGGTCATCAATTTCCAACGCCCCCACGATGGCGGTAGCGATTTCAGCGGCCCGCAACTTCTTCGGCGACTGCACCTGCTGCCGGCCCATCTTGGCAAAAAAGTCGGTCTGCACTTCACTGGGATTGACCAGCATCACCCGCACATTGTGGGGACGCAACTCGGCGCGCCAGCACTCGGTCATGCCGCGCAGCGCAAATTTGGAGCCGGAATAGGCCGTAGATGTCTTGCCCCCGGACAACCCCGAGGTCGAGGAAATATTGATCAGCGTACCGCTTTCCTGCTGCACGAAGTGGCGGGCAGCCTCGCGTCCCATCAGCATGGCGCCGGTCACGTTGGTGGCAAACACCGCTTCGAATTTTTCCTTATCCAATTCCACCAGCGGCGCGAAGTAGCCAAATCCCGCATTGTTCACCAGGATGTCGATGCCGCCGAATTCGGCCACGAAATGGCTGACTGCGGCCTCGGCATCCGCCTCCAGGCTCACATCGCCCTGGATGCCTTTGACGCCCAGTTTTTTCGCCACGGCGTCCAGCTTTTCCTGATTGCGGCCCATGATGGCCACCACGGCCCCCTTGGCTTTCAAGGCCTCGGCAATACCGTAACCAATTCCCTCGCTGCCACCTGTGATGAGCGTTCTGGCTCCTGACAAATTCATTTTCAAGCTCGCTATTCTGGGAAAAACATCCCGATTCATTCTGTTGATCGAAGGCCTTTCTCCCAGATTACCAGCAATCTGATTTTCCGCCAGCATGGTGCCAAAAAGTGCCACGGACCGGTGCCTGTGCTATTCTGTCAACGTATTGGCGAAATATTCGCCGCCATCCCGGTTCACCTCTTACCCAGGAGGCCCTGTCATGTTGCGATCTGCGACAACCCTGTTTGTCGCCGCCACCCTGCTGGCGGCGATGTTGTTGACTGGTGCTTGCTCAGACTCCACCGCCCCAAACGACACCGCCGATGGCAACGGACGAGTCGGCACCCAAGGCACGTTTGATCCCGACGCCGACTCCTTTGTGCTCAAGACGCTGGAGCTTCCACCACCCTGGGATGGCCCACCGGTCCAGATCCAGTTGGTGGGCAGCAACCTCACCGTGGACGAAGCTGGTCAATATGTCTCACTGGATGTGGCGATCCGCAACATCAGCGACCGCCCCTTGTATGCTCCGGCCGTTGTCTGGGTCGAAAACTTCACGCCCGCGAGTGTGACAATCACCAATGCGGACCTGACCCTGGCTCCGCCCGCGTTTGCGGCCACAGACACCTCTTTTGCCGGCTGGTTGCGCTACGGTTTTGACTATTCCGATTTTCTCGGTTCCGACGGCGTGCTCGAAGACCAGGAATCATCCGGGACCAAGACCTGGACTTTCCACGATCCCGGCCTGGTTTCCTTCTCGTTCCAGGGTTGGGCCGAGTTTGGCACCGCACCGGATCACCCCCGCATCGCCGGTATGTGTTTTGCGGATTTGAACCACAACGGCATTCCGGATCCGGACGACCTGCCGCTGCAGGGAGCCTTCGTGACCACGGTCACACCCGATGGCGAGATCCTGCGGGCCCACACCGATGAAGACGGCCACTATGCCTTTCATGTCGAATCGGTCGGGCTCTATTCCCTGGAGGCCGGCATCGTGTTTGGCATGCCCCCTTTCCCGCCATGGACCACGCCCAATCCGCGCGAGGTCCTGCTGACGCCCGGCCCTGATGGAGCGCCCAACAGTTTCTTGGAGGCCCACTTCGGCATGGCGGCCAGCGACCCTCCTCCACCGAACCCGGGCATCGGTTTTTCTGACTTGCCGCCCAATGAATTGCACCACGCCGACTGGACCTTCATCGAAGCCCATATCGAGGGATACCTGCTGCGCCTGCGCGTGGGTTTTTACGGGTGCAACCCCGAACACCCCTTCACACTCTGGATGAGCGGCGGATTCATGGAGTCGATGCCCGTACAGGCCAACATCGTTCTGGTCAATGAACTTGAAGAGAACTGCGATGCCTGGTTCGAAACGGATCTGCATTTCAACCTGCAACCCCTCGGCGACGAGTTCATTCAGGCA
>DAOVTU010000247.1 GCA_030632925.1 Candidatus Krumholzibacteriia bacterium
AAGTACTGCAATCGGTTAGACGCCAAGGTGTTCCCCTCTGGGCAGGATCCTGAGACCCTGTCCTGGCCGGTCAAAAACTGCGCTAATAGTCATATCGGCGGGTCTCATGGTGTTGTTTAGCCGATATTGCGGATATCCTTAATTGGGGGATTGTTGACACGGAGCCCATAAGGCACTAATCGTGTCTCGATTTTACATTCCAATCCCAGTAAGGTGAACCGCATGAGCATTGCCCTGAAGGCCTTCATGAATACTTTGGTGGATTACGCCGGTTTGTTTCCGCCGGCGAGCCTGAGTGTGCCCGTAGCTGTGGCCGAATATGCCCGGCACCGGACCGAACCGGAGGCCTGGATGCTCGGTCGTTTTATCGCGCCAGCGGCGCGGTTGGCCGAGATCGGTACCGAAGCCCGCTCCCATCTGGCCGAGGGGTCGGTCTGGGGCTTTTCGGTCCTGGTCGGCGCGCCCGGCAGCATGGAAAGTGCCCTTGGTAATCTTCCCGGCCAGGCGGCCCATATTGCAGAATTTGAAAGCGGGTTGGATGGTCAGGTAAAAGTGGAATGCCTGGAAACCGCGATCCCGACCGAGGCTGCCGTTCAACCGGATGAATTCGTGATGAAATTGCTGGGTGCCGCACGCACTGTTGGTCTTGGTCAACGGGAAATATTTCTGGAAGTCCCTGCTGCCGGCAACGATTCTGGAATGCTGAAGGCCATCGCCGCTGCTGTGCCCGAACATTCCGGTGCAGCCGATGGCTTTGAACGCATCAGTGCCAAATTGCGGTGTGGGGGAGTGACGGCCGACGCCTTCCCTTCCTGCGAACGCATCGCCGCGGTGATCCACCAATGCGCGAGCCTGGACCTGCCCTTGAAGTGCACCGCCGGTTTGCACCACCCCGTGCGCCATCGGGCTGTTGAGCCGGATGTGATGATGCACGGATTCCTGAATGTCTTTGGCGCCGGGCTATTGGCCTGGGCCCTGAACGCCGAATTGGATTTGCTGACGGCCTGCGTGGCCGAAACCGATCCGGCGGCCTTCACCTTCACCGAAGATTTTTTTGCCTGGCGCGACCACAAGGTCGAGGTCGAGGCGATGCGTCAGATTCGCCGCCGATCCCTGTCCGGGTTCGGCAGTTGTTCGTTTGAAGAGCCCCGGGCGGACCTCCGGTCCCTTGGTGTGCTCTGAGCTGAATTTTCACAATCGCCGAAAGGTTGGTTTGCCACCATGGATCCCACTGTTGATCCCGCGGTCAAAAGTTTTGTGCCCGTAGCGCCCGAGAGCCACTTCCCCCTGCAGAACCTGCCCTACGGCATGTTCTCGCCGACGCCCCGGGATGAGCCGCGCGCCGGAACCCGCATCGGCGATTTTGTGCTCGATCTGGCCGTGATCCAGAACGCCGGCTTGCTGGACGCCGCGGGATTGCCCGAAGGCATTTTCAGCCACTACGTGTTGAACCCCTTCATGGAACTGGATCCGGTGCAGCGCCGAGCCGTGCGCCTGCTTATTCATGGGTTGTTGAGGGCCGAAGAGCCCACTCTGCGGGATGATACCGCCTTGCGCGGAAGGGCCCTGCTGCCGGCCGACAGCGTGACCATGCAGTTCCCGGTGGGCATCCCGGACTACACCGATTTTTATGCCTCCCGCGAACACGCCACCAACGTGGGCATCATGTTTAGAGGCAAGGATAATGCCCTGATGCCTAATTGGTTGCACCTGCCGGTGGGCTACCACGGCCGGGCCAGTTCGGTCATTCTTTCGGGCCAGGACGTGACCCGTCCCAGTGGCCAGACCCTGCCTCCGGAGCAGGAAACACCGGTCTTTGGGCCCTGTAAGCTGATGGATTTCGAATTGGAAATGGGCTTTTTGATCGGCACTCCCAACCGCTTGGGCGAACCTGTTTCAGCCGACAATGCCGAAGACAACATCTTTGGCCTGGTGCTGGTCAACGACTGGTCGGCCAGGGATATCCAGAAATGGGAGTATCAGCCCCTGGGACCTTTCACGGCCAAGAATTTTGCCACCAGCATTTCGCCCTGGATTGTGACCCTGGAGGCCCTGGCGCCTTTCCGTTGCGCCTCTCCGGAGCAAGACCCTGCGCCCTTGCCTTATTTGCAGGAGAGCAATCGCGGCACCTTCGACATCAATCTCGACGTGCACATCCAGGCCGAGGATGACGACGAGGCCCTGCGCGTGAGCGAGAGCAATTTCAAGTACCTGTACTGGACCATGGCCCAGCAGTTGGCGCACCACACAGTCAGTGGTTGCAACCTCAGCACGGGTGACCTGTTGGCTTCCGGAACAATCAGTGGTCCGGAAAAAACAAATTACGGCTCCATGTTGGAGATTTCCTGGCGCGGCACTGAACCAGTGACCTTGCCCGGCGGTGGCGAACGTAAGTTCCTGCACGATGGTGATACGGTGACCATGTCGGCCTGGTGCCAGGGCGATGGCTACCGCATCGGCTTCGGTGAAGTGACCGGCAAGATACTGCCGGCGATCGGGACCCAGCGGGCCGGCAACCGATGAGCCCGTCTGGCCAGGGTGTCTTGTGGCAGCCCGGGGCAGCTCGCGTGGATACGGCCCGGGTGACGGCTTTCAGGGAACTGATGGCCACTCAGCACGACGTTGTCCTGGCGGACTATCCCGCACTGTATGAATGGTCGGTGGCCCATCCGGATGAATTTTGGCGTGGGGTGTGGGAATACTGCGGCGTGGTCGGCGAAGGTTCGCTGGACACGGTCCTGGTTGCCGGTGAAAGCATGCCGGGTGCGCGCTGGTTTCCCGATACCCGATTGAACTATGCCGAAAATCTGCTGGCAGACCGGGCCGCCGATGAGGCCGAGGCCCTGGTTTTTCGCGGTGAGGTTGGTGCAACCCAACGCCTGTCCTGGGGCCAATTGCGGCGTGGGGCGGCAGCGGTTGCGGCGGCCTTGCGGGCCGATGGCATCGGCCCCGGCGATCGCGTGGCTGGTTTTCTGCCCAACCTGCCCGAGGCGGTCATCGCCATGCTGGGTGCCGCCAGCGTGGGGGCCGTGTGGTCCAGTTGCTCACCTGACTTTGGCATTGAAGGCGTCGTTGACCGTTTTGGCCAGATCCAGCCGCGGGTCTTGTTCACCGCCGATGGTTACCGCTACGGCGGCAAGGAAATCGATTCGCTGGCCACTGCCCATCTGCTGATGGCCGAGTTGCCTTCGGTGGAGCGGATGGTGGTTGTGCCTTTTATGGGCGGCCGTGACGATTTGCCAAATCGCTCTTGCCTGTGGGAAGATTACTGCGCGCCCTATGCCAGCTCGCAACCCGAATACACCCGCCTGCCCTTTGATCATCCGCTGTTCATCATGTTTTCATCGGGCACGACCGGCCTGCCCAAGTGCATGGTGCACTCGGCCGGTGGCACCCTGATCCAGCACCTCAAGGAACACCAATTGCATTGTGATCTGGGCCCGGGCGACCGCCTGTTCTATTTCACGACCTGTGGTTGGATGATGTGGAACTGGCTGGTCAGCGGACTGGCTTCGGGCGCTACGGTAATGCTCTACGACGGTCATCCCCTGCAGCCGGAATCGGCGGTGTGGGACTATGCGGCGGCCGAAAGGTTCACCATCCTGGGCACCAGTGCCCGCTGGCTGGCCGCCTGCGAAAAAGCCGGCTTGAAGCCCCGTGAAAGTCACGACCTGCAACACTTGCGGGCGGTGCTGTCGACCGGTTCGCCGCTTTCGCCCGAAAGTTTTGACTACGTCTACCGCGATGTGCATCCGGAGGTGCAACTGAGCTCGATCTCGGGCGGCACCGACATCATTTCATGTTTTGCCCTGGGCAGCCCGGTCTTGCCGGTGCGCCGGGGCCAATTGCAGTGCCGCGGCCTGGGCATGGCGGTGGCGGTGTGGGACGAAAACGGAAAGCCGGTCACGGCGGAAAAGGGCGAGCTGGTCTGCACGGCACCAGCGCCTTCGATGCCGACTTCCTTCTGGAATGATCCCGACGGCACCCGTTACCACGAGGCCTACTTCGACCATTACGAAGGCATCTGGTGTCATGGAGATTTTGCCGAAGTGACCCCCGACGGAGGATTGATCATTCACGGGCGCAGCGATGCGGTGCTCAACCCCGGCGGCGTGCGCATCGGTACCGCGGAAATTTACCGGGTGGTGGAGCAATTTGCCGAAGTGGAAGAGTCATTGTTGGTGGGCTTGCAACGCGACGGCGATGTGACCATCGCCCTGTTTGTCAAACTGCGTTCGGGACTGAGCCTGACCCCGGAACTGGCGGCGGATATCGGGCGGCGTATTCGGGCCGAAAAAACGCCGCGGCACGTGCCCGGTATCGTGCGGCAGGTGCCGGACATCCCGCGCACCATCAGTGGAAAAATCGTGGAATTGGCGGTGCGGAACATCATGCACGGACGTGCGGTGGACAACGAAGATGCGCTGGCGAATCCAGAAGCCCTGGAGGCCTTCCGCGTCTTGGCTGCGGAGTTGAGCTGACGAGTTGAGCTGACGAAAAATCAGTCGAGCAATTCCCGCACGGCCGTGAGCAGATCTTCGTTGGAGATGGGCTTCTGCATGGCCCGATTGGCCCCCAGCAGTTTGGCCGAGTGCAGGTAGTTGCGCGACACGCCTTCGGGCCGCCGCTCACCACCGCTGATGGCGATGACCTTCACCTCGGGGTGGGTCCGCTTGAGGTCGGTGATCGTTTCGATGCCGTCTTTTTCGGGCATAACGATGTCGGTGATGACCAGATCAGCAGGATTGGCGCGAAAAAGCTGAACGCCTTCTTCACCATTGGTGGCCGACTCCACTTCAAAACCATTACGGCCCAGCAGCGACTCCAGCCATTCCCTGGTCAGGGAATCGTCTTCAATAATCAGGATTCTGGACAAGATATCCTCCCCGGACCCGGTTCAGCGGGATGCCCTCCACAGTACACCGCTCTATAGGTCATTGTCTCTCAATCCGGCCTTCAGGTCAACCTTCTGGCTGAGCGCCTTCTTCGGCCTGCTTCTGCTGGCCGGATCCGTGCAGCACTTCGCGAACCGTTTCGCGGAGCATGTCGCCGCCAAAGGGTTTGCGCAAAACGCCGCGAATTTGCGGATGTTTGCGGTATTCTTCCATGGGCAGGTCATTCAAACCGGTGATCAGCACCACCGGCATATCCGGTCTGAACTGACCCACCTGCTCGGCAAGCTGGACCCCTGTCATGTGGGGCATGGTCAGGTCCGAGATGAGCAGGTCAAAGTCGTCCGGGGCCTGGCGCAGGTGCTCGAGGGCCAGCCGACTGTCGTTCAGGGCCAGCACCTGGTGCCCCTGCTTTTCGAGCAAGGCCTTGCCGAGGGCCGCGATGTCGGATTCGTCATCGAGGAAGAGTATGCGACTGCCGGGCATGACCCGGGCTGACGATACCACACCCTGGGTCTCGACCCGCTCAACGGCCGACTCGTCGTCGGCTTCCTTGAACAGCGGCAGAAAAACGTGGGCCGCAGTGCCGCGTCCAACGGCACTTTCGACTACAATCTCACCGTGGTGTGCC